>JAOZKO010000305.1 GCA_029935325.1 Bacteroidales bacterium | reverse complement strand
TGAATGCTTGAATGCTTGAATGCTTGAATGCTTGAATGCTTGAATGCTTGAATGCTTCAATGATTGAATGCCTCAATGCGAGAATAGAGAAATACATAGACTACAAAATAATATTTACTCACTAAAAGAGTCAATACTCCGTTAATGTTTTATATAAATCACATAGTCAGGCGATTACGGTTTTGTGCAATAATATATAATAATCACAAAATCAACCCTTTGCGTCTTGGCGTCTTTGCGAGAAACAAAAACTCAACGAACTATTGAGAGTGAAAGAACCAATTAAAAATTATGGCGACTTTCTGAATTTGAATTAAACTTCTAATGTTGAAAAGTAAACATACTAAAGCAAAACGATTTGGATTAAGCATGTATTTTTGTGGTTATGAAGAAGATATTAGCTATTATTCGAAATAATTATTCTGAAATTTATAAGGGCCTACTATTCCTTATGACAGTTATTATTTTGGTATCAATATTTCCAAGCAGCAAACAATTCAGATTTGAGTTTTATGAAGGAAGACCATGGCTATATGAGGAATTAGAGGCTCCATCTGATTTTTCAATTAAGAAGAGTAGTGAAGAAATAGATTTTGAAATTGCTAAAATTAATAATAGTAGCAAGTATTACTTCTCTTATGATGAAGAGTTTACTCAGTTGGAGCTTAGTGATTTATCAAGTCGGTTTGATACTGTTTGGTTGCATTATTTTGGTTTTGGAGATAGGAGCTCCTATTCTCATAACAAAGAGATTTGCTTAAACCTTGGGAGTGAAATTTTAGAAACAGGTTTTATTGATATTCCCAACGAGCTTGAATCTCAGAAGGAAGATAAGTTAATATATGTGGTGAAGAATAAAATTGCCAAAGAAGCCTTTCTGAATTTTTTCTATACATCAAAAACAGCATCTTTATTTATAAAGGAGGAACTTCAGAAAGCTGAGAAAGTTGAGTCGGATTTTATTTCTTCCTTTTTGAATGATGTGCTTAAGCCGAATGTTATATACGATAGTGGAAAAACAGAGGCAGAAAAGAATATTAGCTTAGAGCAGATTTCACCCAATAGAGGAATTATTTTGAAAGGGCAACATATTATTTCAAAAGGAGAAATAGTAGATAGTAAGACTTTTAAAATATTAGAATCACTTAGAATTGATTTTGAAAGCCAAACTAGGAAAACAAGCTTTGGATTATATATTGGAAAAATAATATTAGTAAGTATTCCTCTGTTTAGCTTTGGATTATTCCTATTGTTTTTCATGGGCGAAATACTTGAAGACACTAAGAATCTTATAATGATTTTCCTATTAATCATTAGTATGATGGTTTTTACACGGCTAATTGTTGTTTACGATAGCAATTTAGTTATGGTGCTACCACTTATGATTAGCCCTATAATAATTCGAGCCTTTTTTGATGCTCGTTTGGCTCTAATTGTACATCTTACAACGGTAATTCTTCTTAGCTTTGTTGTGCCTGATAGTTCTAGGTTTGTTTTTCTGCAGCTTATGACGGGATTAATCACTATCACAAGTATTGTAAAACTACAAAAGCGATCTCAGTTTTTCTTCACAGCCCTATATATATTTGCTAGCTATAGTTTAATGTACATTGGTATTGAGCTAATTACAGAGTCAAATGTAAATTTAATTGATTGGAATACATTCTTGTATTTTGGAATTTCTGCTAGTTTAACACTATTGGCATCACCTATTATTTACTTATTTGAGCGCATATTTGGTAAAGTAACTGATGTATCGCTTTTGGAATATGCTGATACAAATAATAGTTTAATCCGACAATTATCGACGCAAGCCCCAGGTACATTTAATCATTGCATACAAGTATCGAATCTTGCGGAAGCTGCAGCAGTAGAAATTGGTGCCAATGAATTATTAGTAAGGGCAGGAGCCATGTATCACGATATTGGTAAAATGGAGAATCCAATGTATTTTACTGAAAATCAAAGTGGAGGGTATAGCCCACATGAGGAGTTGAGTTATGAGGAAAGTGCAAATATTATTATCGGGCATATTTTGGCAGGAGTTAAAAAAGCTAGAGAGCATAATTTGCCAAGTCAGATTATTGATTTTATACGAACTCACCACGGAACAAAAAGGGTAGAATATTTCTATAGAATGCACAAAATTGATTTACCCGATGAGGAAGTTAAGCTCAATAAATTTACCTATCATGGGCCAATACCATATTCAAAAGAAACCTGTATTCTTATGATGGCTGATGCTGTGGAGGCCGCCTCTCGTAGTATTAAAAAACCTGATGCAAAATCAATTTCCGAATTAGTGGATAGTATTATTAAAAGCCAACTGGATCAAGGTCAGTTTAATAATGCAAATATTAGTATGCGCGAAATCAATTCTGTAAAGAAAACCTTTAAGAAGAAGTTACTTCATATTTATCATCTGCGTATTGAATATCCTGATGAGAAGTAGGAGAGTGAAGAGATATAGAATAGTTTAATAAAATAATAGCCATGAGTATCACCCATGGCTATTATTATTTGCGCCTTATGTTATTCTATAAAAATTCTATTCCATGGCAGCAGCCAATGCAATAGAGTAAAGTTTACTTTTATCAGTATCGCTTCTGCTTGTTAGTACAACAGGCACAGTTGCTCCCATAATTACAGCAGCAGAGGTAGCACCGCCCATAAAATTCAATGTTTTGTACATAATATTTGCTGAATAAATATCAGGAGTAAGAATAAGATCAACATCACCCGCTACAGGGCTTTCAATACCTT
Organism: Bacteroidales bacterium; assembly: GCA_029935325.1. Lineage (GTDB taxonomy): Bacteria > Bacteroidota > Bacteroidia > Bacteroidales > UBA1556 > UBA6267. The sequence continues at coordinate 738 of JAOZKO010000305.1, read as the reverse complement.
TGTGATGAGCTGCTTCTAACGAAACTGCATTATCAAGAGCCAATGGACCATCAACTATGCATCCTGATATTTGATTTCTTTTGTTCATCATTGTCAATAATGCTGCATCAACAGATGGTTGCATTTTAGGATTTACAGATTCCACAGCACCAATTACTGCTACTTTAGGTTCTTTAACGCCTAATTTATGGAAAGCTTCAACACCATTATTAAGGATAGCTACTTTCTCGTTAAATTCTGGCTCTACATTAAGAGCAGCGTCAGATAATCCAATTAACTTATGATAATATGGTGATTCGAAAAATGCAACATGAGATAGTGTACCGCTTTTTCTAAGTCCTTTATCTTTATCTAGAATTGCTTTCAGAAATGGTCCTGAACCAACTAGTCCTTTCATTAGAATATCAGCATCACCTTGTCGGATTAGCTCAACGGCTTTTATTGCTGCTTTTCTTGGATTTAATTCTTCAAACATTTCAATATTTGTTAAATCTAAGTTGATGTCATTAGCTATTTTTTTAATTCCATCAATATTTCCAACAAGCACAGGCACAACAATATTCTGCTTCATTGCTTCTTGAATGGCTAATAAAACAGGCTTGTCAGCAGCAGCAGCAACAGCCACACGACGGGTTTCTTTAGTCTTAGCTTTTTCTATTAGTTCCGATAATTTTGTAAACATATTATTTAGTTTTAAGTTTTGTTCTATTTGCTGCAAAAATAGATTCTTTTTAATTA
>JAOZKO010000071.1 GCA_029935325.1 Bacteroidales bacterium | reverse complement strand
CGAAGGAATTAAACAAGAATAACCCTATGCGAAGTGCAGGGATAAGAATAATCCCGAAGGGATTAAACCCAAATAGCCCTGTACGTAGTGCAGGGATATTGATATAAAACAAACCAGAACCCCGAAGCGGGTTCAACAATAATTTAGAATGGGTTATACAATGCAATTATTCAAACTTCAACAAATTTTTTCCTTCAGACATATTAGAGGAATAATAGTCAATGGCATTTTGAATATCTTCCAGAGGAAAGCTTTTTGACACATCTGTTTTTAGTTCATTATGAAGAAGCTGCTTAGCCTTTTTAATATTCCCCAAAGTTTTTATTAGGCTTTGTTGGGAAGAGTAGTGCCCTAGAAAAAAACCTTTAATTTCTTTCTTTTGTTGCAGTAATATCCGAGGATCGAAATGTGAATTCTCTTCAGAAAGATTAGCATAAACAAAAATTTGACTTCCTTCAGGGCTCGCATCTACAAACTCATTGGTAGCATTTCCACCAATAGCATCAAAATAGAGTTTAATATCAAGTTTATGGCAAAGCTCCTTCAAATCATTTCTATAGCTAGCTGAGGAACTATCCAAGACATATTTAGCACCAATATTCAATAGCGATTCTTTTTGAGCTTTATTTCTTACTACACTAATCAGGTTTACATCCTGGTTTTGGGCAAGCCTAACCAACATTTTTCCCAAAGCACCTCCAGCAGCATTATTCAATATGGACTTTTGCTTCTCTTTTTTTGCAATATCCATAAATGCAATTGCTGAAAGCGGATTTACTATTAGCGATGAAGCTTGCTCGAAACTAATATCCTTTGAAATTGGAATTACATGCATTGCTGAAGTAAGCATATACTCAGCCCAGCTACCTCCCAAACCAGCGGTGGAAGTGCAGCTAACTCGTTTATTCATTCTCAATTTTGGCATCAGCCCATCCCCTTTTGCAACCACTACTCCGCTTCCTTCTATCCCTGGAATTAAAGGATAACTAGGCTTTGCAGTAAATGTACCATGCAATAGACTTAGGTCAGATGGATTAATTGATGAACATTCCATCTTAACCAATACTTGACCTGCAGAAGGTATTGGCACATCAACTTCAATTACAGTTAGTGGCCCTCCAACTGTTGATTGAACTACTGCTTTCATTCGTTTTGCTAATTGATGCATCGTTTGACTGTTTTAATATTCGATTTGCAATAATGAGTCCAGTCCAAAAACTACTGACAAATTTTGGAATTATTCTCTTAAGTTTCTACCTCTAATATAATGCAAATTTACAAACATTTTTAAGCTGAAAAATGACGCTTTTAGGCAACAAATTAAAATACTTATTAACTTTTTTAAAATATTTATTTAGTTTTATTCTAAATAAGGAAATTTTTCATAATTTTAAGCCCTGAAACTTGGATATATATTTTATGGCATTTAAAGATTATAAATTAGACGAAAGTTACGAAACTGTTAAACAGATTTTCACTAACTACCTAGAGAAGAAAGGACATCGTAAGACTCCTGAGCGTTTTTCTATCCTTCGCGAAATATACAGTAGCAAATCTCATTTCGATATAGAGACATTGTATATGCAAATGAAAAAGAACAAATACCGCGTTAGTAGGGCTACTCTTTATAATACTATTGATATTTTACTGCATTGTAAGTTGGTTACAAAGCATCAATTTGGTAATAATAGTGCCCAGTTTGAAAAATCATATAAATTTAAACAGCACGATCATATTATTTGTTCTGACAACGGAAAAATTATCGAATTTTGTGACCCAAGGATTCAAGAAATTCAAGACTCCTTGGAAAAATTATTTAATTTAAAAATCAACTATCATTCGCTGACTTTTTATGCAGATTGCCCGTCAGAAAAGTCAGAAGAGTAGTAGTTGTTTAAGGACTTGGCTTTAGAAATAAATTCACAAATAATCTCAAATTGAAAATATGAGATTGATAACGAATATGATAATATGCAAGAAATGAAAGTAGATGTCCTTTTAGGACTCCAATGGGGAGATGAAGGGAAAGGGAAAATTGTTGATGTTTTTACACCCAAATATGATATTATAGCTAGATTTCAAGGTGGTCCAAATGCAGGTCATACTCTTGAATTTAACGGTCTAAAGCATGTATTACATACAATTCCGTCTGGAATTTTTCATGAGGAAACAATAAACCTTATCGGAAATGGTGTAATCATTGATTTGAAGATTTTGCAAGATGAGCTTCAGAAACTTATTGATAAAGGAGCAAATCCTAGCAAAAATCTAATGATTTCGAAAAAATCGCATCTTATCACTCCTTCGCATCGATTATTGGATGCTGCTTATGAGCAATCAAAAGGAAAGCAAAAAATAGGTTCTACCTTAAAAGGAATTGGACCTACTTATACTGATAAAATTGCCCGTTTAGGATTACGAATGGGAGATATCCAAATGAAGAATTTTAAAGAACGATATGAGCATCTTAAAGCTCTGCATTTTGAGATTCTAAAAACATACTCCTTCGATATTTCATCACATAAAATTGATGGATTAAATTTTGAAGAGTATGAGCAGAAATGGATGGAAGCAACAAAAATAGCTAGTGAAATTCCGGTTATTGATAGTGAGCAATTTATTAATCAAAGCCTAAAGTCAGGGAAATTAATCCTTGCTGAAGGAGCCCAAGGCACTCTTCTTGATGTTGATTTCGGTTCATACCCATTTGTAACATCCTCAAATACTGTTAGTGCAGCCGTTTGTACTGGCTTGGGAGTAGCACCAAATAAGATAGGCAGAACCTATGGCGTTTTCAAAGCATATTGTACTCGAGTAGGTAGCGGGCCTTTCCCTACCGAATTATTTGACAATAGCGGACAACTATTAAGAGATAATGGCCATGAGTATGGCTCTACTACTGGCCGACCTCGTAGATGTGGCTGGTTAGATATCCCTGCACTACGTTATTCAATAATGATTAATGGAGTTACTGACCTTATTATTACTAAAGCTGATGTAATGGATGATTTTGATAGCATTGATGTATGTACTCACTATCAAATAAATGAGCAGAAGCTTGACTATATGCCATACGAAATTCTTGACGACCAATTGAAACCTGTTTTGGAATCGCATAAGGGTTGGCGTAAGGATATTGTGGACCTTACTGAAATTAATCAACTTCCAAAAGAACTAATGGAGTATATCGAGTATATTGAAAAAGCTGTCGATTGCCCTATTAGCGTTGTATCTGTTGGACCTGATCGTGTTCAGACTATTATTAGGTAATTGGGAGTTCGGAGTTGGGAGTTCGGAGTTAATATTACAATTGTTTTAACCTAAATCGAATTGCTATATTTTGTTACTACTCAGCAGGAATATAGTGCTAAATAGTGCTTGCCAGAAAACGCCAATTTCTTCGCAAGCCACGAACTTGACGATTTCTGACTAAGCACTGTAAAATAGCGAGTTTTCTTGCTGACACTAAATATAAAGAAGTTGCCACAGATTCACAGATTAAAGAAAATAGTTAACAAAGATTTTCACGGAAAAACAAACGTAGTTTGTTACATCTGTGTAAATTAATACATCAAAGATCAGTTTTAATCTGTGAATCTGTGGCATATATAAGCATGTAGATGCTGAGTAGTAACTATATTTTACTTAAATTTGCAATCACAATATTAAATTTTAACTATTATGAAAAAGATTATAATTATTGCCTTAATCCTTGGTTTCTTTGGCCAGCAGGCTTGGAGTCAAACTCTAATCGATACTAAAAAAGTTCCTGAAAAAGTTGTTAAGAAATTTACCAGCAAAAACAGAGGGGTAAAAAGCATAAAGTGGTATATTTATGATTTAGAGCATGATTACTTGGTGAAATACACTAGTAATGGCTTGGAAGCACAAATCAGATATGATAAAACTGGTAAAGTGATTTCATCAAAAAAAGAAGTTGAATTAAAAAGTCTTAATTCGAAAATCGCTGATGATCTTAGAAAAAACCATAAGGACAAAAAAGTAATTAAGGCATATTTAATAGTAAAAGGTAGGAAAGACAAATACTATTCGGTAATACTACATAAGAGCCAAGGCAGAAAAAAGCCACCTTTGGTATATGATGCACAATATACATTTAATGGAGCCTATTTGACACTATATGAGCCTGAGCCTGAAATTGAAAAGGAAGCTGAATATAAAGCTGACAAATACGAAGAAGATATGGATGGAGATACCAGCGAGCTTGATGATGTGGAGTATGACCAGAAAATAAAAAAGAACGATTTACCAAGTCCTGTGACTAGTTATCTAAAGGAGCGTTATGATATTGAGTATAAGTTTAAAGATATTCGTATTAAGAAAAATAAGCGCTATGGCGAATATTACTATATAGAATTGAAAAAGCAAGGAGAAAAGAAGAAGTATATTTTCTATTTCGATATGTATGGTAAGTTGATAAAGAGTAAAGTTGAGAATTTGTAAGAATTGCTCTTTGCAAGAAAAGCCAAATACAGAGTTTTCTTGCTAATAATAGTTAATATTTGCAATAATTAATAGAAGAAGCTGTTAACCAAAAGTTCACAGCTTTTTTTAAACAAGTATAAATGGGGATAATAAAGCGGCAATCAATTAAAGGCACAATCTACTCTTATATCGGAGTGGTATTAGGCTTTATAACTACTGGCTTGTTGTATCCATTTGTTCTGCAAGAAGGCGAAATTGGCGTACTAAAGCTTTTAATGTCATATTCAGCCTTAGCGGCTCAAGTTGCTGGGCTAGGTTTCAACGGAGTTACTGTGAGGCTGTTTCCGTATTTTAGAGATAAAAAAACTGCCCATAAAGGTTTTCTTTATTTAGGAATGATTATCACTGCTTTTGGGCTAATAATTACTCTAGGAGGTCTGGCAATTATTGAACCATGGATTATTGAAGAAAGCATTGAAAAATCAGCACTCTTTACAGAATACTTCTATTTAATTTACCCCTTAGTTGTTTTCCAATTAATATTCGCTTTTTTAGATAATTACTATACTCAGTTGTATAATTCTACTTTTGCAATTTTTCTTAAGGAATTAGTTCAGCGGAGTTTAATTATTGCATCAATTTTAGCTTTCTTTTTTGGTTATATAACTTATACTCAATTTGTATATTTATTTATAATAATGGTATCATTTCCAACACTATTACTTATAGCTCAAATATATAGAGATAATGAACTAAAGATAAATCCTACCTTTAAATATATTGATTCAAATTTAAAGCGACAGATTATAGAAGTCAGTTTATTTAGTATCCTAACTTCATTTACCGGCGTTATTATACTCAATATCGATAGCATAATGTTGTCATTTATGGTTGGAGTAAGTGCCACAGGAATATATGCTATAAACTACTTTTTTGGGGTATTAGTAAAAGTTCCTATCAGGCCAATGGTTAAAATATCAAATGCAGTAATATCTGAATCATGGAAGAATAATGATATAGAGAACATTAGAGATATTTACAAGAAAAGCACTATTAGCCAAATGGTTATGGGTAGTTTTCTATTTTTAGGGGTATTAATAAATATTGATAGCATATACCAATACCTGCCTCCGAATTATGAGCAAGGAAAATATGTATTAATATTTATTGGTTTAGCATCTTGGCTCGAAATGGCAACAGGAGTAAGTAAAAGTGTAATAGGAACATCCAAATACTATAAAGTTCAGTCACTAGCAATGGTCGGATTGGCAATAATGGTAATAGCAACGAACTATATCTTTATTCCAATTTATGGAATTGCAGGAGCAGGATTTGCATCATTTCTATCACTTTTTGCATTCAATGCATTCCGATACTTTTTTATATGGTGGAAATTCAAAATGCAGCCATATAATTTCAAAAATCTACTGATTCTGATAATTGCAATTGCACTATTTTTTATATCAGAACTACTTCCACTAACCAATAATTATTTTATTGACATTGCCTATCGTAGTAGCATTATTACAATACTTTATGGTGGAATTGTTTATTTTACAAAAATATCAGAAGAAGTTAACTCAATGGTTGATAGTATATTAATTAAACTTTTTAGAAAAGGGGAATAGATGATACACACAATAATATCAGATAAAATAGAAAAAGGAGAGCCAATAATTATTGAATTAGGCTGTGGTAATTCAAAACCAAAAGGTAGTATTGGAATTGATATGGTAGCATTAGATGGTGTCGATATTGTTGCAAATACAGAAGAAGGTTTAGGTTTTATTCCTGATAATTCGGTTGATGTAATTAGTTCACGGCATTTTCTTGAACATGTGACAAATTATGAATTACTTATAAAAGAAATACATCGCGTATTAAAGCCTAATGGCCTACATAAGGCAATAGTCCCATATTTTTCAAATCCGCATTTTTACTCTGACTATACCCATAAAAATACCTTTGGAATATACTCTTTTGACTATTTTGCGACTAGTGAAACTCAGCTCAAGCGTAAAGTTCCAACGTTTTATAATGACATTCGCTTTGAAATTATTAAACGTGATTTAAACTTTAAATCCCAATTCTTTTTTAGAAATATATTTAAACGCTTTCCCAAATTTCTATTCAATATTTCAAATTATTGGAAGGAGCTTTATGAAGAATCCTTTTCATATACATTTCCTTGCTCAGAAATATATTTTGAGATGAGGCCTGTGAAGAAGACATCCTGAAATCAGTTTACATATACTGCTAATCCCCCTTTTTCTAAGGGGGATGACCTAGCACATCTTGTAAAATAAACCGCATCTTTTGCAATTACTCTTCTTTAGTATTTCTTTCCTTAACATAGGCTATGCAAAGAAATTCAGTATTGATTAGCTCCAAAATATGCTAGTTTTTTAATACAATTCTGATACGATTTAGTTATAAATCCCCCTCCCTCCCCAAAAAAGGCCTTCCCACTCCTTTTTCAAAGGGGGATGACCTAGCAATATTATTTTCCCCAAAATAAAAACTTACATCACTTTTTTCGTATATTTGCTTTTTATTCAAAAACCTTGGCAAATGAAAAATTTACTCATAGTACTATTTGTTTTTATTCAAATAAACTTAGTTTATTCTCAGGCTGGCTCTGTAGCTTCATATCAAGTTATTAGTAGTACAACTGGCGGACTTGGAAATATATTAAGTTATTCCGATAGGTTTGGTACTTCCATAGATACAATTGGGGATTTAAATAATGATGGAATCACTGATATTATTGTTGGGATACCATTAGATGATGATGGTGGAGCAAATAGCGGTGCTGTTAGGATTTTATTTATGGATACAAATAGTACTGTGAAAAGTTCTGCAAAAATCAGTAGATCAACTTCTAGCTTTTCTGGAAATGGCATTTCAAATGGGGATTATTTTGGAAGAGCTGTTGCTGGCATTGGAGATATTAATGGTGACGGAATACCAGACATTGCAGTTAGTGCTGAGCAAGATAATGATGGAGGAACATATTCTGGTGCAATACGCATTATTATGTTAGATACTAATGGGACAATTAAAGGTTTTCAAAAAATAAGCAAATTATACGGATATGGCTCTGGTGGCCTACCAATTTCATCTGGAGGAAAGTTCGGAGTTGATATTGGCCTAATAGGCGACATTGACAATGACAATGTAAATGATATTGTCGTTGGTGGATTCTGGGACAACGGTGGAGGAACGAGTAAGGGGTCAGTTTACATATTACGCCTCTATTCAAATGGAAAAGTAAAGGCATATCAGAAAATACAAGATGGAATAACTAATTTCAATGCACCTATAAATAACTATGACTATTTTGGAGTATCAGTTACTGGTATAGGTGATTTTAATAATGATGGAGTGAATGACATTGCTGTTGGTGCTTTTGAAGATGATGAAAATGGATCAAATAATGGTTCCGTTTATTTAATTAATCTAACTAATATAGGTGGTGTTCATAGCTATAGTAAAATTAGCAATGCAACCCCTGGAGCTCTGTTAAATCAATTACCAACCAATGAAGAGTTTGGAGTTGATGTCTCTGGGATGCAAGATATAGATGGTAATGGAATAAATGATCTAATTGTTGGCGCCTACCAATATGGAGGAAGTCAATATGCCGCTGCTTATATTGTAATGATTGATACAAATGGGTTGGCAAAATCGTACTATAAAATAGATCAAACTAAAATCTCAAATATTAATTCAGGTGATAGGTTTGGTTTTGGCGTTTCTCGTTATAAAGACATAAATAACAATGGTAATATTGAAATAATAGTAGGTGCACCAAAAGATGATGATGGAGGAAGTGACAAAGGTGGAATATATATAATAGATATTCGAGTTGCCCTTTCTGTCTCTACATCTTCAACACCAATTCTATGTTACGGAGATTCTACAGCAACAGCAATTGCAAGTGGTTCAGGTACAAACCCACCATTTACGTTTCTTTGGAGTAGTGGTTCAACAAATGATACTATTAGCAATTTGGTTGCTGGAACTTATACCGTAACGATGACTAATAGTGCGAATGTTACCGCAACAACAAGTGTTACTATTACTGAGCCCACACTATTATTGGTGGCTGCAAGTACTGACACATCAACTTGTTTTGGTAATAGTATATTGATTTCTGCTTCTGCAAGCGGAGGTACTGGTGCTAAAACATTACATTGGAATAATGGGTTAAGCTCAGTAAATTCTCACATAATATTTCCAATTAATAATACAATTTATTCGGTATATGCCACTGATGCAAATAATTGCACCTCGGCTACTGATGATATTCAAATTACCGTAAATCCACTGCCTAATGTGAGTTTTACAGGGCCTACCCTAAATCAATGTATAAATGATAGTATCATACCTTTAATTGGAATTCCAATAGGTGGTAGTTTTAATGGGAATGGAGTTAGTGGAACTAATTTTAACCCATCAGTGGCTGGTATTGGAATTCATCAAATTATTTATCATTATACTGATACAAATGGGTGCTTTGGTGCAGATAGTAATTTTACACTAATACATGATATTCCAACTGTTTATGCTGGGCAAGACACATTAATTCCCTGTGGTAGTCAAGGCATTATAATTGGTGAATCCTCACAAAGCTTACATACTTACCTTTGGAGTCCCTATGCAGGTTTAAATAATCCATTTATTTCAAATCCAACCGCAAATCCATGGGTGAATACTACTTTTGTACTAAAGAAAACTAGCCTAACAACAAATTGCAGTAATACTGATACGGTGTTGATTAGACTTCCTTCTGGTCTGCCATCAATTAGCATCCATGGTGATACTGTTATCTGTCAGGGAGATAGCGTGCATCTAATAGCTCAAAGCAATGTGATAGATAGTATTTTTTGGGATTACGGACAAGAAGGGAGTAATTTTGATCATTTAATTACAAGCTCACAATTTGTGCATGTGGAAGTAATCGATAGTAATTTATGTATATCTAAAGATTCTACATTTATAACAATTCATAATTTACCACAACCATTGCTTGGTCAAGATACTAACCTGTTTCACGTAGATACCTTAGTACTCAATCCAGGGAATTTTCTATCATATTTGTGGAGTACTGGTGCTACCACTCAGTCAATATCAATATTTGGTAATACTATTGGCCTTGGAAATCATACTTTCAGTGTAAATGTTATGGATGCTAATGCTTGTACTAATACTGATGCTATTACAATTAGCATTATTGATGCAATTGACGGAAAGGGAGAAAACTATAAAATAAAGGTATATCCTAACCCTAGTTCTGATTGGGTATATCTAGATTTCAATAAAGCTACTAGTATAAATCAAATCCTGCTTTTTGATGGTAGCGGAAAGCTATTGGAAAGCAATGTTTTAAATTCGGAAATATCTAATTATAAGCTAAAAGTATCACATTTAGCTAAAGGAAAATACTATTTGCAAATATTAATGGACGGCCAAAAGAAAACAATACCTATTTTTGTGCAATAGTTTTTTTTTAATGAACAGAGCAAAAAGCATAATTCTATTCACAATTGGCAATATCGATCACCCTAGTTCACGAATTAGGGGAATTCAATATATTCCTTTTCTCGAAAAGGCTGGTTATAAGGTAAAGTGGATTCCTAGAATACCTCCAAAGCCTAAAAATTCCTTTGAGCGATTTATTATTTTTCCTTTTTGGAAGCGGGGGTTATCTCTTCTCCGCATATATCATCTAATATTCTCCAAACCAGATTATTTCTTTATCCAAAAAATATTTGTTTCAGAATGGCTGCTTAAACGTGCAAAAAATGGTAATTCAAAGATAATCTTTGATTTTGATGATGCCATTTATTTGGATAAGAATAATTCAAATGCAAAGGATCGCACTACTATTATGCTGAAGTATGCTAATAAAGTAATTGTTAGCAATAATACCCTCGCTGATTATTGTAATAAAATGGAAATTAGCACATCTATAATTACAACTCCCATTGATATACATAGAGTTTTTCCAAATAAAATTACCAAGAATAAAATCTTTACAATTGGTTGGTTAGGTTCATTCTGGACTACACCCTATCTTAAACTTATTGAGGAATCATTACAAACACTCGCTCAAAAATATCAATTTAGATTACTACTTGTGGGAGCTGATAAATCGTATAAAATTGAAGGGGTAAATACTGAGCATCTAAAATGGGAATTTGACAAAGAGCCTGAATATCTTAATCTTTTTGACATTGGAATTATGCCCCTTTCAAGAGATGAATATTCTGAAGCAAAGGGCGGATATAAACTTTTGATGTATATGGCTGCTGGAATTCCGCAAATCGCCTCTCCAATAGGAATAAACAAAGATATTATTATCCATAATCAAACTGGATTCTTGGCAAAAAACACACAAGAATGGATTGACAGTTTATCTTTCTTTATTGAAAACCCTGAGAAATGTAGCATGTTTGGTACAGAATCAAGAAAATTGGCAGAGAGTAAATACAGTAGAGAAGTTTGCTTTGAAAAGATGCTTAAAGTTTTAGACTGGACTCACTAATACTACTAAACTATGAAATCAAGATAATTATCAGGGCTAACAATAGTGAACTTTGATTCCAAATATGTTTTGCTCCATAATGAAGGTGCATTTACTTTTATATTAGTATTCCACTTTAGCTCGTAAGCAGTTAAATTACTACTACCCTCCTCTATCCAATCAATTTCTTGTTTGTTTTTATGTCTCCAAAAATAATTATTAATATGTAATCTATTATAGGATTGGTATTTAATACGTTGAGTAATAATATAATTTTCCCATAATTTGCGTATATC
>JAOZKO010000304.1 GCA_029935325.1 Bacteroidales bacterium | reverse complement strand
CACTTAACACAAAACACTTAACACAAAACACTTAACACAAAACACTTAACACAAACACTTAACACAAAACACTTAACACACAACTCACACAACACTTACTTTAAGCACATCACATAATTCAGCCAAGCTACCAAAGCTTTTTATAATACTATTTTCTTCTAAAATCCATTTCTCTTCTGCCCTACAGTACACAAGTATAATTTTTTCATCTAGACTTTTAATTATTTCAAACCCCAGTTTCTGAAGTGCTCTTTCTGTCCATATTTCTTCTGGACTATTATCTTTATTAATAAAACCAATAGTTTTGTCTAGACTAGTTTTTATTTTAAATGCACCGGTATAATGATCAAAATCTAAAGATAATCGAGCAAATATCCTTTGTAAATCTCCGCTGATAATCATATCCTCAGGCGCACCAACTATTATTTCCTTATCATCCATAAGCCATAATCTATCAGCAGATTGAATTGCCAAATCAAGCTCGTGTGTAGCCATTAGTATTGCTTTATTTTCTTCTAAAGCCAATTTTCGTAATAGCTTTGTTATTTCAACTCTATTAATCAAATCAAGATGCGCAGTAGGTTCATCCAGAATAATTATTGAGCTCTGCTGAGCTAATGCTTTAGCAATCATCATGCGCTGTCTTTCACCATCGCTAAGCTGATTAACCAATCTTGCTGCGAGCTGTTCAATACCTACAGACTTTATAGAATGTTCTACTATTGTATGATCCTTTGAAGATAATTTCCCCAACCAATTTGTAAAGGGATACCTACCGGCACTAACCATATCATAAACTGTAAAATTTGGCGCATATACTGGACTTGTTAATACCACAGCAATATCTTTCCAACTTAAACTAGTTTTATTATTAGCATTTATAAAATTTATTTCACCACTTAATTGAGGTTGCAAATTGCATAAGGTTCGTATAAGAGTGGATTTCCCTGAACCATTTGGCCCCAATAAAGCTACAAGCTGACCAGAGAATAGTTTTAAGTTCAACTCGCTCATAACTATCTTATTACCTCCTTTGGCTTGATATCCAATACTGAGATTATCAGATGACAACATCTCTATGCTTTTATATATCTTTTCCTTAGGCATGTAGTCGTTTATTTTGAAGGATAATCCATACTACAACAGGAGCTCCAAATATTGCTGTTACAGAATTTATAGGAAGAACATTTGATGAACCAGGCAATTGAGCAATCATATCACAAACGAGCATTAATATTGCTCCTAGCAATAGTGAAGCAGGCAGTAATATTCTATGGTCAGAGGTTCGGAATAAATTACGTGCTAGATGCGGTATTGCAACTCCAATAAATACTATTGGCCCTGCAAAGGCTGTAATTGCTCCTGATAACACACTGCTAATTATTATCACTGCAAGGCGCATTTGCTTTACCGAGACGCCTAAAGCTAGTGCATACTCCTCGTTAATAAGTAAGGCATTCAATGGTTTTATTAGTTTGAGGCTATATAAAATTGATGCAAATACTAATACACTAAGGATTCCTATTTCGTGCCAATGAAAACCACCCAAACTTCCGAATGTCCAAACGATAAAACGCTGAAGTAATTCTGCGGAGCTAAAATACTGTAATACACTAACTAATGCAGCAGTGATACTACCAAACATAAGTCCAACAATAAGCAGCGACAAGGTATCATTTACACGTATTGAAACACTCATAACTGCTAAAAGCACTAATAAAGAGCCTAGAATTGAGAATAAGCTTAAGCCACCAGCAAGAAAAAAAGAAGAAGCAAATAGTCCTGCTCCACCTAGCATTACAAATATTGCCACACCTAAGCTTGCTCCACTACTTATGCCAAGCACAAATGGACCTGCAAGGGGATTTCTAAAAAGAGATTGCAAAAGCAATCCTGAAATAGGCAAACCAAATCCAACTAGAATTGTTGCTATGGTTTTTGTTAATCGAATATTCCAAAATATATAAGCTTCGGGAGTTCCTGCATTTGTCCCCATAAGAATATCATATACTTCTGAAAAGGAAATCCAAGTACTTCCAATCATCAAATCTCCCATAATAACTAATAGAAGTATTATTGATAAAATCCCAAATTTAAGTTTAGAGTGTGTAGCTAAAAGCATATAATAATTCGTAATAAGCTTTATTTCATTATTTTAATTCATCAAAATAGTGGAACTCAGCTTGATATTCCTGAGGGTGAAAAATACGAATTAAATCCGATAGAATTTCATTAGGTTTACAAACTCCCCTCTCCCAATAATTATTCGCTCCATCATCATGCATTTGCTTCATATTATGAAAGGTATTTTTGTTCTTTACAGCAGCAAAAATTCCATACCTAGAGTCTGCAGCAAATAAATCCTTATAGGTTTTATAAGGCGCCTCTATCCAAACATTTGCATTAAGCTGATTTTTTATAACCACTTCAATTCCTAGAGCTTCACTGCCACTATTTGGGGTGTTATTCCAATAGTATTTTGAACCTGCATCATTTATTAGTATTGCCTTAAAACTATTACCACTGGGCATATACCAAACATCTTTGAATAAAGCACCAATAATAACATCATCATTTTGCTTATACTCTTTTGCTTTTGCTGATAAATCCAGATAATCTTTTTCTATAGCATTAAAAATACTATCAGCTTTTTCATCCTCTTGAATAAATAAGGCAATGAATTTAATCCATTCTGCTCTACCCAGAGGACTAGTTTCTAGCCAATCAGCATTATAAACTATCGGGATACCTGCCTCTGAGATTTTATTATCGGAAGATAAATCTGGTCCATAAGGAGTTTGTATTAGCATATCTATATTTGATGCGAATAATAGTTCGAAATTAATATTCTCTGAGAAACCAAGCTCCAGAATTAAACCCTTATCAATCTTTTCGCGGATGCTAAGATTGTATATATTTTGCTTTTTTGTTATGGCAGATATTTTATCAATTGCATTTAGTTCATCCAAAAAACCTATTGCAGATGCTGACATTGGAGCAAGTCTATCAACGGGAATACCTATTGTATAATTAGCCTTTGGTAAATTACCCTTTTCAATTCCCTTAGGATATAAAACATAAGTAAGCAAAGTATCTCCATTTCCCCATGGGTTTAAAATACTTATTAGCTTATATGTCTCAAACTGATCTAAGCGAATGTTTTTTGCATATTTAAACTCTGTATTGAAATTTGAAAAATCATCAATTGAAACAATAGTATTCTCTTTATCTTTTTCTATAGAATTATGCTTAATTCCACATGAATTTAAAATCAGAGATACTATAATAAGAATTAATAGTTTTGACAAACTAGATTTAGTTTTTATTATCACAAGAATAAATTGAGTTAAATATTTCCAGCATTTTACATGCACAAAAGTTTTTAGGTTATTAGTATTTTAGCTGCAAAATCAGTGTATTATTTGGTAATATATATTTTTACTAAGTAAAAAGATATTATTAAGATCTGCGTTAATCAGTTTAATCTGCGTTATCCCCCGATTTTTCGGGGCAGGTTGTGTTCTA
>JAOZKO010000070.1 GCA_029935325.1 Bacteroidales bacterium | reverse complement strand
AGCATAACAGCCTGCCCCGACCAATCGGGGAAGTACAGAGCGGAGCGAAATCATGAACACAACAAAAATAAATACGACGTGAATAAATTGGCGTTTTCAGGCAAGCACTAAGTAGTGGTAATTTTTACTTTTGATAGAATAGAAATTTTATGGCAAAAATACTAAAGCAACGGATTGAACAATATTGCAGACTTTACCATAGTGAAGTTGTAGCAGTTAGAAGACATATACATGCTAATCCAGAATTAGCATTTCAAGAGGAGCAAACAGCAGAGTTTATTGCTTCTAAGCTTAAGCAATACGGTATTCCATATCAAACTAATGTGGCTAAAACCGGAATTGTAGGCTTTATCGAAGGCAAGAAAAAAGATAAGGTAATTGCTTTGCGTGCCGATATGGATGCATTGCCGATTATTGAGCTTAATGATATTCCCTATAAATCGAAGAATAAAGGAATAATGCATGCCTGTGGACATGATGCACACTCTGCTATGCTTTTATTAGCAGCACGTATTCTTAACGATATAAAGGATGATTTGGATGGTAGTATTAAATTGATTTTTCAACCATCGGAGGAAGCATTACCTGGTGGTGCAAAGGCTATGATTGCTGAAGGTGTTTTGCAAAATCCACCCGTACGACACGTCATAGGTCAGCATGTGCTGCCAACAATGGCATCCGGAAAAGTAGGATTCCGATCAGGGATGTATATGGCCTCTACCGACGAATTGCATTTGGTAGTAAAAGGAAAAGGTGGTCATGGTGCTACTCCAGATTTGAATATCGATCCAGTGCTGATTGCCTCACATATAGTTGTTGCTATGCAGCAATTGGTAAGTAGAATTGCTCCTCCAACTATTCCAACGGTGGTTTCTTTTGGTAGATTTATTGCCGAGGGACAAACAAATGTTATTCCTGATGAAGTAAAACTCTCAGGAATTCTTCGCACTTTTGACGAGAAGTGGAGAGCAAAAGCCCATGAAAAAATTACTAAACTAGCCCAAGAACTAGCCCAAAGTATGGGCGGAAGTTGTGAGGTAAGAATAGAATCGGGATATCCGTTTGTGGTAAATGATCCTGTATTAACGGAGAATTTGAGCCTTTATGCAAAGGAGTATATGGGAACCAGAAAAGTGGAAGAATTAGATATGCGAATGACCGCAGAGGATTTTGCTTATTATGGTCATCAAGTTCCTAGCTCATTTTTCAGAATAGGCACTAAAACCAGAGGCAAAGAAATAACTAATTTGCATACAGCAAGTTTCGATATCGATGAGGATTCATTATATAAAGGTATGGGAAACCTAGCTTATATCGCTTATCGTACTTTGGAAGAGTTGGCTGATTAATATTTTGGTGAGTTTTTTTTAGAAATATTAAAAGAAATAGGAAAGAGTCTTAAAAAAATACGACTCCAACATAATCTTACTCAAAAAGATATGAGTGAAGAAGTTGGATTAAGTGTTTCGACAATTAGCTTAATAGAACAAGGAAAATCTACTACGGTTGAAAGCCTAATTAGAATTATGAAAATAAAGAAAACAATTTTTGATATAACGTTTATTGTAGTTGCTACATTAATTTTAATACTATTGGATCAATATGGACTTCTAGAGAAATACCTTGGATTTGCACTTATTCCAATTCTTATTGCATACTTTTTAGGGCAATACTCAGGCAGAAAATTTGTAAGGGAAAACCCCAAAACCTGAAAACCTAACCAACCTCTAAAGCAGCAACAAACTTATTAATATCATCTTCGGTGGTATCGTAGGCAGTCATAATTCTATATTCATTATTGTCTGGATCCCAAGGGTGGAAAAAGCTTATTGCTTGTAATTTTTTTGCCATTTCATTATTCAGTTTAAGCCATAAGCCATTGGTTTCTACCGCTTGGGTAAATTGTATCTCAGGATATTTAGCAAGTTTTTTAGCCAGTAGCATAGCCATTGAGTTGGCTTGCAAAGCATTTTTCTTCCAAATATTATTTTCCATTAGGGCAATAAACTGTGCGGAGATATACCTCATTTTTGAAGCCAGCTGCATGCCTTGCTTGCGGTATAGCTCAAAGTATTTGTTTAATTCCGGCTTTAATACTACTACAGCCTCACCAAACATCATCCCATTTTTTGTTCCTCCAAAGGAAAGAATATCTACACCAGTTTCGGTAATCATTGTTCGGAAATCAGCTTCCAAAGCAATGGCAGCATTGGCAATTCTTGCTCCATCAATATGTAAATATAGATTATGAGAATGAGCGTAATCTGCTAGAGTTTTCAATTCGTGGAGGCTGTATAATGTGCCTAGCTCGGTAGGCTGACTAATGCTTATAAAATTTGGTACAACTTGGTGTGGATAACGTAAAGCTTCAGCATGTTTCTCAACGGATTTCACAGTAAGTTTTCCATCATTGTTTGCTATATCAATAAGCTTTGTTCCTGAAAAATTCTCTGGCGCTCCACATTCGTCCACATTAATATGTGCATGTTCGCTACAAATTACTGCATTAAAAGAGTGATTAGCAGTTGCTAGAGCAAGAATATTTGCTGCTGTGCCATTATATACAAAATATGTTTCGGATGCTTCTCCAAAGTGTTTTTTAAATACTTGTTTTGCCTTAGCTGTATATTGGTCGTCGCCATAGGCTGGCGAATGTCCACTATTTGCTTCTATTAAAGCTTGCATTACCTCAGGGCAGACTGGAGCCCAATTATCGCTGGCAAATGTTTTCATGTTTTACTTATGTGTTGTGTGTTTTGTGTTTTGTGTTGTGTGTTTTGTGTTTTGTGTTTATTTGTTTACCCAACTCGGAACTTTAGGCACTCCGAACTCCGAACTTCAAACTCCGAACTAAAAAATCACTCATCATAAAACTCCATTAATCTATCCATATAAACATCATTCCATCCTTCCACAATATCATCAAAAGCTTCATCAGGGATATTACTATGGCGTAGTTCTAGCGAAGTATTATTGTTTTTTGGGTGTAGTAGAAATGTAACAATTGATTCCTCGGCTTCTTCACCAAAATACCATTGCTGAACGATTTTTTTACCAGCTTCTAGTTCAATTATTTTCCCTGAAATACTTCCTTCAAACATCGAAAATTCTGTTCCTTCTTTCTCTTCCATTACAGTCTCTTCTCCTGACCATAAATGTATTGTAAGATGATTTGTTAATCCTAAATAAACCTGATCGGGGGTAGATTTAATTTGATAATAGTTTTTATAGTCTTTCATGGTATAGTAAATTTGGTGAGGATTAATTCTGTTAGTTGTTTTCGGGCTCCCATTTGGAGTCAAAGTCTTCAATAATTAAATCTGATTTTTTAATTACCGCTTTGGCCCAATCAATATGAATTTGTACTTTTTCTTCTTCCGAGAGTTCCCAGGGGATGTCCGATTTTCGTAGTTTTTCGGTAAGGTGAAACATACTTAGTGCAGCAGAAACGGAGATATTAAAGCTTTCGGTAAAGCCATACATGGGAATTTTCACAAAGGCATCAGCATTTTCCATTGCTATATCAGAAATACCATGCATCTCGGTTCCAAATACCAGAGCAGTTTTTTGATCTAAAGGCAAGTCATCCAGCATTACATCCTTTTTATGTGGAGTGGTGGCTACTATTTTATATCCTTGTTCGCGAAGTTCGTTAAAGCAGTTAATGGTATTCTCCTCAGATTGGTTATATTTTTTCATATTCAACCATTTTGATGAGCCCATTGCAACCTCTTCGCTTAATGTATATTGATTGCTATTTTCAATTATATGAACATCTTGTACTCCAAACAGATCGCATGAGCGGAGCACTGCACTAGCATTATGTGGCTGATATATATTTTCCAATACTACACATATATGCCTAGTTCGGTTTTGAATAATGCTTTCGAATAGATTTCTTTTGTTTTCAGAAATAAACCCAAATAGATATTCTCTTAAGCTTAGATTATAATTACTATTGCTGTCCATGGAAAAAAGTTTTATAAAAAAAAAGCCTCAATCTCGATTATCGGGATGAGGCTTTTCAAAAAAGTTTCTTACGAAGATCTTATAATGCTAAGTCAGAACCTGCTTTAAATTTAACAACTTTTTTTGCAGCAATTTGAATAGCAGCGCCAGTCTTAGGGTTGCGACCTGTACGAGCTGATCTTTCAGCAACAGAGAAAGAACCAAATCCTACTAATGCAACTTTATCACCACCTTTTAGTGAATCAGTAGTAGCACCAATAAATGCTTCAAGAGCTCTTTTTGAATCAGCTTTGCTCAAACCAGAACCAGCTGCCATTGCGTCGATTAATTGTGTTTTGTTCATGTTAGAAATTTTTAATGATTAGAATTATTATAATAATTAGGACAAATATAATAGAATTAATTTAACGGATTGCTGCAAAACCTTGATATCATTGGTTTTGTTGAAAAGTACCCTCAAATGTTAATAAGTAGCGTGCAAAACGACCTTTTTTTAGCAATTTATCGTAATCCTTTACGGTTATTAGCTTTGAAAAGAGTAGGGATTATTGCCATTTCCAGTCTTTAGAGATAGAGAAACCTCTTAAAAAGTCGCCAATTTGCATTCTTTTTTTACTTTGTAGTTGCAAATCATGAATCTTTAGGCAAGTATTCTCGAAGCAAATCCCCATAAAAGTTTTGCCATCAGTAGTTATTTCACCAATGGCAGAGCTCGTGTTTTCGATGCTTGTTTTGAATAATTTCAAACTTATTATTTGTCCTTGTGGCGATACTAATTCAACAAATGCAGCAGGGTAGGGGCTTAGCCCTCTCACAAGAAGCTGAGCTTTTTTTGCAGAAAAAGAATGGGTAATATGGCAGTGCTCTTTAAAGATTTTTGGAGCAGGACGAAGCTTATTTACATCCTCTATTATTTGTTTTTGAGGAATAAGTTTTAATTTATTATTTTCTATAATATTACAAGTATCAATAACTATTTCTCTGCTCAGCTCCATCAAATTATCATGCAATACTCCTGCATCATCATCATTTAGGATGGCAACCTCTCTTTGAAGAATAATTTTACCGGTATCAATTTTTTCATCAATCATAAAAGTAGTAAGTCCACTTTTTTTGTCACCATTGATTATTGCATGATTAATTGGTGCTGCACCTCGGTATTGAGGTAATAGCGAACCATGAATATTGAATGTGCCTTTGGGTGGAATGGACCATATTACTTTAGGAAGCATACGAAATGCTACAATAATAAATAGGTCTGCGTTCCAGTTTTTAAGCTGGGTAATAAAATCTAGGTCTTTAAGCTTTTCAGGTTGTAGTATGTCTATATTATTATTTATAGCATAATCTTTTACGGCACTTATATTAAGTTTCTTGCCCCTGCCAGAACGACGATCAGCTACAGTTACTACTCCTACTACATCATGTTTGCTTTGTGATAATGCATCTAAAGAAGCAACGGCAAATTCGGGAGTCCCCATAAATACAATCTTCATAACGAAAAGCTTTTGTGTTAATCTTCTTCTACAAATGAATTATACCATTGTAGGCCATATTCTTCATCTAAGTTATTTCCTAGGCTAATCATTTTAAGAGCTGTAATTCCTGCTTCTACACCTTTATTGCCATGTTTCCCGCCAGATCTATCAATAGCTTGCTGTTGGTTGTCAGTGGTAAGTACTCCAAATATAACTGGAATATCACTATCCAAATTAAGTTTTGCAATTGCATTTGCACTTGCATTACAAATAAAATCGAAATGACGAGTTTCACCTTGAATAACGCATCCTAGGCAGATTACTGCGTTTACATCAGCCTTTCCAATAAGGAATTGTGCCCCTAAGGCTAGTTCAAAAGTTCCTGGGACATACTTTACAGTAATATTTTTCTCTAGCAGCCCATGTTCATTAAGCACATCAATAGCTCCTTTAGCGAGTGCATCAGTAATTTCTTCGTTCCATTCCGATACTACTATTCCTACTTTTGCATTTTCTATATTGAGCTTTGTAGGTTTATATTCTGAAAGGTTTTTAAGGTTTGAAGCCATAATTTTAGGTTTTTGTATAATTACCTTAAATCTCTATGGATTTAAGAAAAATCAAAAGTAAAAAAAAAGGCCGAGTAAAAACCCGACCTATTATTATTTTTTCGAAAAAAAATTATTCTCCAAGTATTTCTTTTTCTCTAGCAATGTATTTTTTAATCTCATTGCCTTCGTAACTAGTTTTATATTTAGTTCTTATCTCTTCAAAAGCTTCTAAAGCTTTTTTGTGATCTCCAAGTATAGAATAAGTCATTCCTGCTTTTTTCAGCATTGTAGGACTTACTAACTCATTATCATAAAGATGGGCAGCTTTGATATAATGGGTAGCAGCTTTCTCTTGATTACCTAGCTCCATTTCACAATCTCCAATTGCTCCAATCGACATAGCCTTTACATTAATATCGTCACTATCAAAATCATTTAAATAATCAATAGCCGTCTCATAATAATCTAAAGCTTGAGAAGTTGTATCGTTTTGTGCCATTCTAAAATAACAGATACCTGCATAATATTGTGCTAGGTTACCGCTTTTAGTGGATCCATAGTTATCAATTATATCTAGGAAACCTTGATTGTCTTCATGACCATATAATGCCCAATCCAGACTATCCATTTTGAAATATTGTTCTGCAGGCCAAATATTAGAATATGATTCTTCTTGATTTGGAATAAGTACATATTTATTATATCCTAGTGCAATAATAACAATTGCAAAAAGACCAATTACTCCATAGCTAAGATTTTTTTTGTTGTTTTCAACAAATTTCTCTGTTCTGCCAATAGCCTCTTCAATGTTTGCTAAATTCTCTTCTGTTTGATCGAATTTCTTTTTCGCCATTTGAATTTATCTTAAATTTTTAGTGGTGCAAAAGTAGATTTTTTTCTGAATTGAATAATGTCTTTTTTATAAAAACAATTATTGTGTTTCAGAGAACTGTATTCCACTCTAATGCAGCATATTACCTGCGTTTTTTGGCGTTCTTTTGAAATTTAGGACGACTTCCGCCCTTCTTTGAGAAGGTCTTTTTAGCTTTATGTGCCGATTTTGTGCTCGCTAAGTTGGAATGTAATTTCTTAAGAATAAGGTTTGAAGATGTCAGTTCAACTCCTTCTGGTAATGATAGTACTCCATCAGTAATTCGCTGAATATGCTGGTCAATTAAATCATCACCAACAATGCTTTTATTCCAATTGATATACATCTCTTTCATCTGATTGGCCATAACCAATAGTAGTTGCTTACGCTCTTCTCCCTCTTCTTTTGTAGCAAGCCCTTTTAATACCAATTCAGTATTTAAGCCATAAAAGCGATACATTATACGATTATTGTTATAGGACAATGAGCTTGGAGTTTCTTTAATGTCTTCCTTATTAACTTCATAAGGATAGTCAATATCTAACTTATATTCTGATATAAAATATAGGTGGTTCCATAACTTTTTATAGTATTCATCATTGGTATCTGATGTAGGATTGACCTGTTGCATAACCGATATAATGATATATGCTAATTTTGTGCGCTTATCTTTGTCTTCAATAGATAATGCATATTCTATCAAATTCTGAACATTTCTACCATATTCACGAATCAATAATTTGGCTCTTGTAGTATTATAATCTCTTTCCATTGTAAATTTAAAAAATGTGATGCAAAACTAAGATAAAAATTCTTACCGATAAGTTTTGCGATAAACTAATTATTGTTTTAGTATTCTAAGCTTAGCAAACTGTAAAAGTAGAACTTTTGAAGTATTATTTTTAAATTTAACGGTGGCTTTTTTATTTTTGCCCTCGCCTTCAATAGTTTCTACTTTGCCTCTGCCAAAGCGATCGTGGAAAACTTCCATTCCTACCTTGATGCTATTAGCTTGGTTGTCACTTACTCCTCTGCTTTCCCTGTTAATAGGGGTTAAGTTTTCAGGAGTTGATTTAGTCGTTTTTGGTGTAGCCTTTGTTTTAGGTAATGGCGTTTTTCCTTTTGTGGTTGACTTGTTCACTTTCTTTGCGGTTGTTTTTGAAGTTTCTTCGCTCATAATAAGGTCAGCTGTTTGGTCGTCTATAAATTTTGGTTCTAATTCGCTAAGGAATCTGCTTGGTTCTGAATATTGTAGGTTTCCCCACTTATAGCGGCTTTCAGAATAACTCAGAAAAACTCTTTTTTCTCCACGAGTTAAAGCCACATAAAATAATCTTCGTTCTTCTTCAAGTTCTACTCTTGAGTTTAATGCTAGCATTGAAGGAAAAAGGTTTTCTTCCATTCCTACTATAAATACATAAGGGAATTCCAGACCTTTGGCAGCATGGATTGTCATTAAAGTTACATATTCGCCATCATCTTTATCCTTGTCGTCGGCATCGGTATGCAAGGCTATATCTTGCATAAATTCTTCTAAAGTCCGGATTTCTGGGGCATCTACTTCGCCGCTTTCTTCTTCCGAAAATTCTTTGATGCCTGAAAGTAGTTCTTCCATGTTTTCAAAGCGCATAACTCCTTCGTCATCATCGCGTGAATTATACATAGTGGAATATATTCCCGAGCCTTTAGCTACTGCACTTGCTAAATCGTAGGCGTTTTTTGTTTTCAAATCTAACTGAAAACTCTTTATCATATTAACAAACTCTATAATTCGTATGCTAGTGCTTTTTGCTAAAATATTACTATTTTCAAGGTTTTCAATCAGTGACCATAAAGAAATATTAAGTCTATCTGCTTCAAGTCGTAATTTGTCAATACTGGTTTGTCCAATGCCCCTTTTGGGATAATTAATTACTCTAAGTAAAGCTTCACTATCATTTTTGTTAATTACTAATCTTAAATATGCAAGAAGATCTTTAATTTCTTTGCGACTATAAAATGATAAACCACCATATATTTTATAGCGGATATTCATTCGTCTTAAAGATTCTTCCATGGCTCTTGATTGGGCATTTGTACGGTATAATATTGCAAATTCAGAGTCATTTGCGCGTTCGTTATGCTTTACTTCAAAAATTGTTCTGGCTACATTGCTACCCTCTTCATTGTCAGTAGAAGTAGAGCTAAGCCGAATCTTTTCGCCCATTTGGTTATCTGTCCAAATAGTCTTTTTTATCTGCTTCTTATTATTGCGTATAATTGCGTTGGCTATCCCTACTATATTCTGAGTAGAACGATAATTTTGCTCTAATTTAAAGGTCTTTAGATCGGAATAGTCTTTATTCATATTCAGTATATTCTGAATATTTGCTCCACGAAATGCATATATACTTTGAGCATCGTCGCCAACAACTGTGAGGTTTTCTGTTTGAGCTGCTAATCGTTTTACAATAAGGTATTGTGAGTGATTAGTGTCCTGGTACTCATCTACTAGGAAGTATTTGAATCTACGTTGGTATTTAATAAGCACATCAGGATGGTCGCGTAAAAGAACATTAGTATTAAAAAGTAAATCATCAAAATCCATTGCTGATGACTTTCTTAAGCGCTCCTGATATATTGTATAAATTTGTCCCAATTGCCCTTTGCCACTGTCTTTGTCAACTTGTGTAAGCTCAGGATTATTATTATAATCAATATGAGAAATAAGATTATTTTTTGCAGAAGAGATTCTTCCTAAGATTTGTTTAGGTTTGTAGATCTTGTCATCAAGTTGTAATTCCTTGAGGATTTTTTTAATAATACTTTTGCTGTCATCAGTATCATAGATGGTGAAATTACTAGGGAAGCCAAGTTTTTCGGCTTCAATGCGTAATATTCTAGCAAAAATAGAGTGAAATGTGCCCATCCAAACATTGCGAGCCTCAGTACTGCTTACCAATTGCTCTATTCTGGCTTTCATTTCGCGGGCAGCTTTATTGGTAAATGTCAGTGCCATTATATTAAAAGGGTCAACACCTTTCTCAAGTAAATATGCAATTTTATAAGTAAGAACTCTAGTTTTTCCAGAGCCCGCACCTGCAATTATCATACTTGGTCCATCGGTGTTTTTTACAGCATCTTGCTGTACATCATTAAGTTGTTCTAATAAACTCATTAAAAAATTCTTCCCTTATAACAGATTAATTAATATATTCTTGCGGAAATATTATACATATGGATTAACATAAGTGTTTTTCAAAGAAATTGATATTTTCAATATTAAATGAATTACCAATAAAAAAAATGAAACTTATATGCTTAAAACCAATTCAGACAAAACTCACATTGCAAAAGTAAATATTTTAAGTGCAGCTTTAATAAAAATGATTTATTGATTTCTAGAAGGCCTCCGCTTGCAAAAAGCAATGTGTATATATTTTTCGAGTAGCACCAATATTTAGACTTATATAGCTCTTGCAGATATCACTTGTGGAAGTTAAATACTCTTTGTCGGAAACTAGTTTGTTAAACTGAACTGACAGTGATTCAATATTATTGATACTGAATCCTCCCTTTAGATTAATTAAGTCTCGAGCCTCTTTAAACTTCTTGTAATTAGGTCCGAAAACAATTGGTTTGCCAAAGCATGCTGCTTCCAATATATTGTGGATTCCTACTCCAAAGCCGCCACCAATATATGCAATATCAGCATATTGATATAAATGCATTAAGTGACCTACAGAATTAACAATCAAAACATTAGAATCTATAGTACTTTGCTGCTCATTTACATTTGACCATAGAACTGGCCTATAGTCTTTGAAAATTGATTGCAGTTTCTTAATATGTTCATTGTCCACCTCGTGGGGAGCAATAATCAGTTTTATATTGTGTTTTGTATTTTTATAATATTTTAAAAGAAGCTCTTCGTCTGCGAGCCAAGTGCTACCGCATAATATTGTGAAAGAGTCGCTAGTAAACTTTTGAATATCGACATATTCTTTTGGATGCTGAGTTATTTTATTTACCCTATCGAAGCGAGTGTCGCCAGTAATGCTATAATTATTTAGCTTAATAGATTCCAAAAGATTTGCAGAGTCATTATCTTGAACGAAAAGCTGATTAAACATTGGTAAATGTTTGCGAAACCAGCTGCCATATTTTTTGAAAAATAGTTGCGATGGTCTGAAAATTCCTGAAATCAAATATAGTGGTATATGTTGATGATTGAGCTCTGCAATAAAATTAAACCAAAATTCATATTTTACAAAAAACACCATTTGAGGTTGAATCAATTTTATAAACCTCTTTGCATTTTTAGGTGTATCTAAAGGTAAATAGAATATATAATCAGCTAAGGGATAGTTTTTTCGTAGTTCGTAGGCAGAAGGAGAAAAGAATGTTATAAGAACTTTATTATGCGAATCATTTTGTTTTATTTGTTCGATTAATG
>JAOZKO010000303.1:732-3536 GCA_029935325.1 Bacteroidales bacterium | reverse complement strand
AGCCATTGTTATGCACTGTGCTTCTCTACCTTATAATCAATTTTTCCCTAATCTTAAATTCACTTGTAACAAATTCAATAATATAAATCCCTTGCCGGAGTTCTGATACATTAATAGTGTTATTTGAAAGTTCCCCTTCAAGTACTTTCTGTCCCATTTGATTGTAAATTTCAACCTGCTCGATTGTTGTTCCATTCTTCCAGGAGATGGTTAAAATGTCACGGGCTGGATTTGGATAAATTAAAAGATCGACATCATGTTTATTAAGAGATGTCCCAGTCCAGTCATCGATTTCAAACTCTATATCATCTGAGTAAAACATATCAACACCTTTAGTTGCTCTAAAACGAGCATGATATTGAGTATTTAAAGTTAAATCACCTATTTCTGCCTCAACTGTTACTGTTTGATATCCGTATGCATAACTTGGTTGTACCTCAATAAAGTTTCCATATTCTTGGGAATCACCATATTCTAATATGATATTATAAACAGTTTCTCCATGTGGATTTATCAAACCATTCACAAGTACTGAGCTTTCAGATAACTGAATTGGTTCTAATGTGATCAATATTACTCCACCAGAAAAGGAAAGAATATTCTCATCGCTAATTATCGTATCGTTACCCAGCTTAGCCTTAATTCGATAAAAATATATATCAGAACTATCGAGAATAATAGGTGAGGAATATAGCATCTCGTACATATTCATATTAACATAATTAGGATTTGATTCAGCAATATTTTCATAATTATGTAATTTACCATATTCAAATTTAATATCCGATATTGTATCTCGATAAGCTGATATTGATGCTTTTAGGATTACTTCGTTCCCAGCAATTTCAGGAGAATAGAAATTGATGTCATAATCAGGTTTAGTTGTAAATGTAACAGTATCGCTGTATACAAGATCTTCATTATATGACACTTTTATTCTCACAAAATATAGTGTATTAGAGAGTAATGAATCTAGAGTGACATTAATTGTATCCGATGTTCCTCCAATTACAGCATTCGGAATACCTGAAGCAGCATTTATAAATGTCGTGTCGATTCCATATTCAAACTCAATGTCTGTTATATCATAGCCATATGAAGTAATCTTAGCAGATAATTCAGCTTTATTTGTAGTAAAATTAGATATTGGTAATATGTTCATTTCCATTGCAACTGGTGTTCTAAAAAAATTAGATACACTATAATATTCATTACCATTATAATCGACCCTAATTCTATAAGCAAACTCAGTATCAGCCCTCAGATTAGATATCGTTGCAACAACACTATCAACATCGTTTGTGTTTATCATTTCTGGGAACGTGCTTATAACATTATTAAATGTGCTATTAAATCCATACTCGAATTTTATGTTAGTAATATTATCTCCATTAGAGGCTATTACTCCTGATAATTTAGCACTATGGGCCGATAATAATACAGGTGGAAACAACCTAAGTGAAATAGAATCGAACATTATAGAATCTTTAAGAACTATTCCATTAGCTCCAGATATAAAAATATTATTATCATCAGTTATACACATCTGATTTAAGATCTCCGAATTATATACACTAATCACATCTGCTTCACTCCATGTGAAACCACAATCTATGGTTTTGTAAATATGCAATACATTATCACTTTCACCAGAAATATACCCAACATTATTATTATAAAACCTTATTGCCTGATAATCTACATAATCCATCTCCATGTCTATCCAACTAACTCCACCATCATAAGTTTTTAGAGCATATCCAGCATCACCAATCACGAAGCCAGTATCCACAGAAGTGAAGTAACATGATTTTAGCCATTGATATTCAGTATCATAAATAATATCCCATGAATACGCGCCATCTACAGTTTTAAATAACTGCGAATTAATAATCCCAAAACCAACATTTGAATTAACAAAATTCATTTCACTAAAACTATATGATGATACTTTTTGCCAATAACTTCCTCCATTGGTTGTTTTGAGAACGGCATCATAGTTATGACCTCCAGAGATATAACCCGTTTCAGAATCTACAAATTCAATAGTTTTCAATTTTTCATGCCCCATATTAATACCCATGGAAAACAAATCGACGGGTTCCCAACTTAATCCCCCGTCATCAGTTTTTAGGAGTGTAGCATAGTCTCCTACGGCATAACCAACATTCTCATCAATAAACTCTACATCTCTGAGAAACTCATCAGTGGTTGAATTTAACGATACCCATGATAGGCCTCCATTATTGGTTTTCATCATTTTCCCAATAAACCCAACTGCATAACCAGTATTATTTGAAGGAAAATCCATTCCATAAATATCATAATACATGGGTGAATAAGGGGTCCAATCCTGACCTCCATTGTTGGTTTTCATTATTCTACCATCCCTGCCAACTACAAATCCAATATTATTGGTATTAAAAAATATTGAATATAGATCATTATCGTCACGTAAATCAAAAGCAACTGAGTACCAGGTTTCTCCATTATCCTCCGTTTTATATATTTTACCATATTCTCCTGCAACATAGCCTGTACTTTCATTTACAAAATAAGCCGTATACCAACTTTGACCACTTACTCCAACTTTATTCCAGTTATAGCCTCCATCCTCCGTTTTATATATATCGCCATTTTCAAAAAATGAAAACCCAGTGACATCATTAGTAAAACAAATAACATTTGCATCATCGTTCCCAGAACTATTTTGAAAAGACAAACTCCAATCCAGACCTCCATTCTCTGTCATAATAATTTTACCACCTGCACATGCTGCGTAACCTAAATTTGAATTTATAAAT
>JAOZKO010000303.1:0-722 GCA_029935325.1 Bacteroidales bacterium | reverse complement strand
CTGATCTGTTGATAATTCGATCCAATCAATTCCTCTATTTGTGGTCTTATATAATATCTTATTTCCTGCAGATATATAGATTGTGTCATGGTTAATGAATTCTATCTTATTCAGTGTTTCTCCTCCATCAATCGTAGATTCAACCCAAGTTTTTCCACCATCGGTACTATTTAAAGTTTGACCCCATTTCCCGACAATTAAGCCATGATTCTCATAAAAGTCTATATCGTTACCAGTTGAAATTTCTTGAAATTCATGCCATTCCGTACCACCATCAGTAGTTTTTAATATGGAATTCTTGCGGTTTATTATGTAACCAGTATCTTGATCAATGAAATGAATATCAATGCATCTAAATCCAGAAGGGAGTGGATTTGACCAACTCCATTGACCTAAACTAATTGAATTAATGCTTAAGCTAATTAAAAAGGCTATAATCCTAAGGTTTGTTCTCATATTATATATTTTCGAATTTACAATTCATTTCCTATGTGGTCCTAACAGCTGCATGCATTATATTTTTTGTTGGCAACTGGTCATTTTATGTTTTTTCATTATATTCTGCTTATGTGTTATTTAATAATTCTTGGAGAGTAAATTGTGTCAATATAAAAGATGCCATCGTGTATTTTTGGCCATACCGCTTTTGTATTGCTATTTGGCAGGGTATATAGAAGATATATTAATAATACACCCTTTTTGCATATCTATCATATCCTGTA
>JAOZKO010000302.1 GCA_029935325.1 Bacteroidales bacterium | reverse complement strand
TCCATTATATTCATTTTTAGACAAAATTAGAATCAAATAGTTGTACCTACTATGTAGTTTGTACAGGAAAACTCACTATTTATTCATAATTGTCAACTCAATTGCTTCAATCAGCTTCCTTTCTCTTTCTTGTTCAGTAAAATTATCAGCAATACGTTTTCTAGCCTTTTTCCCTAGAGTATCAGTATCAGATTCAATAGCTGTTTGTATAAGCTCCCTTAGTAAATTTTTATCTTTTCTTTCTAAAACAAAACCCGAATCGTCAATAATAAAAGGCATAGAAGCCACATTAGAAACAATTGGCACGCATTCGCAAAGCATTGCCTCGCAAAGCGAATTAGGAAATCCTTCCGACATAGATAGCTGAAGGTAGAATTGGGCTTTGGAGTAATATTCAATTAGTTCCTCAGCATTGGCTTTGGGTTTGAGAATTACATTATTAGGGTATTCTCGAATTTCTGTAGAATCGGTACCAACAATAGTAAATATATAATTTGGGAATTCAGATGCAATCTCTAGAATAGAGTCAATACCTTTTAATATTCTTCTTCGCTCTTCTCCAAGACCACTAGCCACAGTTAGAAAACTAAGCTGTTGTTTTTCATTTGATTTCTCCCAAAACTCTGAGTCATAACCATTGTATGCCAGAGAATATGGCGTCCTTAAATTAGGAATATGAACTTCTAAACCCTGTTGATTATAACTACAATCGTGATATAAATAATCGCTTTTTATCATACTTGGGTGAAGTGCAATTATTCTATTGGTATATTTGAAAGATAGGCTTGTAAACCATCCTAAGTATTTGTTCTGAAAGTTACCATAGTGCATTTGAGGAAAGCTTACGCAATCAGTTCCTCCAGTAATAATTATTGATTTCTTACCAAAAGCACGAGCAATAATAACTGGAATAAGGGACCAATACCCACCAAACTTAATGATAAATATAGATGATGAAAATATATTGAATAGTATAAATGTCTTTTGTTTTATCAGTTCCCAAAGAATAAGCTTTTTATTTTGGGTCTTAAAAGAATATTCTTTAATATTGAAATGTTTAGATAGCAAGCGAATATCCTTAGCAACAAATGAAGACTTTGAACCAGGGAAGAAATATAGAATTGTTTTTGCCTTTAGGTTTTGCATATTAAAAGAATAATTAGCTACAAAAATATAGAATTATTTGATATAAATGTTTACAAATTAGTGTCAACAAGAAAGCGCACTATTTTACAGTGCATAGTCAGAAATCGTCAAGTTCGTGGCTTGCGAAGAAATTGGCGTTTTCTGGCAAGCACTAATTATCTAAAAATAGTAACACTACCAGTCATCTTCTGTTTTTCAGCAGAAGTATAGAAGTGAATTGATTCCAATAAATAGAAATAAACTCCATCTGGAACTTCTTTACCTTCATATTTTCCATCCCAAACTTCATATTGGTCTGATGATTCGAAAATAAGCTGCCCCCATCTGTTAAAGATATACATGGCGTAATAGTCTAAGTCGCAGCCAATAACTGCATAGAAATCATCATTAAGCCCATCTCCATTAGGTGTAAAAACATTAGGAATAAATATTGAGCAGCTACAATCCTCTGTAGTTAGGCTAAAAGAGTCGGTATAAACCTTGCATATATCAGTAATCTCTACAAAGTATTCGCCTGAGTCAATAATTACAATATTTGAATTTGTACTGCCATCATACCATAGATATTGATTTTGTGGAGGCAATGATAAATTAAGGGATTCATCATCACAAATGGTAGTATCACTTATATTAATATAGTTAAGCGATAAATTCGAAATACTTATAGTATCAGAATTAGAGCATATACTATCGTTTACATTTACCCAATATGTTCCAGTTGAATCTACAATAATACTGTCTGTTGTTGCCCCAGTACTCCACAATACTGAGTAAAATGGTTGAACTGATAGTATAACAGTATCTCCAGTACAAAAAGTAGTATCATTTCCTAGCTTAACTATTGGTAATTGCTTTAATATAAGACTGTAAATACGAATACTATCACAGCCAATTATATCAACGAAAGAATCAATAAGAATTTTTGGAGCAGTATGATAACTGCCATCTATAATAATTGAATCTCCTAAGCAAACATTATGTGATTCAAAGTATGTATTTTCACAATTATTTAACCAACCATATTTCTTTACCGTTCTTGAAAGACCAGCATTGCAGACTTTATTACTTCCTAGGTGAACAGCATTATCAACAAAGCCACAGCTTGTGCCTTGTAAATCAGGATTATTAATAGCACTGATATAATGCTGACCGAATTTAGCAATATAAACCTTGCCGTCTGGTCCATTCTGGAAATACCCGATTTTATAATTACTTGATCCAGTGGAAAATGTTCCTATACCAACCTGCGTTTTTGTTGCAGCAATAGTAGAAGCAATACCTGAGGAAATATCAAACTGCCATACTTTATCATCATACCACTCGGTATAGTAAATATATTGATTGCTTGGGCTATATGTTATCCCCCAAGAGTTTGTATATCCGCTCATACTAATTGAGTTAGATAGTGTTCCCATTAATAAATCAAAATCAAATAATTCAATTTTCCCATCGGAATATATAGCATTAGCTAGTTTACTCCCATCTTCCGAAAACGACATCTGTCCAATAGCATTATATCCAGCTGTGGTTCCGCCACTATGTACACTTCCAATTGAACTAAGCACGGGATTTAGATTTAATCCGCTAGAATCTAACTTATAACAGTTGAACTGATTACTATTCCAAGCATGTGTCATTATCCAATAGCTTGTATCATTGGGATTATATACAGCATCTATTTTTTCGGTACTACCATTAAAAATAATATTGGCTTTAGTTGTTACTGCACCATTGCCACCATTTAACGAAATATCAACAATTGAATACCTAAATGCATCTGCAGAAGCATATCCTACTGTAAATATATAATAATTATCTGAAAAAGGTTGTGGGACTATTAATGCACTTTGACCAGAACTAAGAGTTCCCCCGAGAGCTGTACCATTAGCCATAATATTATGTGTTTTATCCCATGCGTCAACTCCATTTGTATAGAAAACCAATGCTCCAGCTCCATCCGAAATAGTGCTAGTATTATCCCATGCTTGCAAAGCCCCATTACTCAACGCAGTTGGTGTTCCAGAAGTAAAGCTTATACCTGCATGATCTCCAAAATACCATATATCGTCTGCAGTTTGCGATAAAACATAAAGGGATGATAAGATAAATATTACAGCAAATAGTATAGATTTCATTGTGTTATTATTGTTAGCTTTTATTGCATTTATTAGAAATAAATACGCTACAAAGATACAGCATTTTTCTTGATTTTCAAAAAACTAAAAATTTACACACTTAAACACTAATTGACTAAAAAGATAGTATTTCCGTCAGTTGACTGACGGAAAAGATAGCATTTCCGTCAGTTGACTGACGGAAATGCCATTATTTGTTGTATATTTGCAAAATATAAATCAAATTGCCATGAAATATTTAAAGAGGAATATTGA
>JAOZKO010000301.1 GCA_029935325.1 Bacteroidales bacterium | reverse complement strand
GCGCTCAAAAGTAGTATAAATTTGAATAATACTTGCTGCAAATCTAGCCTTATAAATGTGATCTATTCTAAAAGATATAATAATATGAATAATAATTAAAAAAATCACTATCTTTGGATTTACATAGGTATTCTTATACCTAATAAGGGAATTATGAAATATTTAGAAATATTTATATCAATAATTGCAATCTTGGCTTTTAGTACTTCTTGCAAAAAAGAAAGCGAATCATGCCCAATTGAGTTTGTAGTTTTTGGAGAGGTCTTGCCCTACGCTGAAACTTATAAAGTTGGAGATACTTTAACACTAAAAACCAATTATAACTATATGATTTATGAGAAAAACACTAAGCAATATTTTGATATGAAAGGTTTAAATATTGAGGCTATACTTTACATTATTAGGACAGACACTATTTTTGACTCTATTAGTGGCAAAGTGACTGAGTATGTAGAAGTTTTAGATAATAATAATTATAATTACTCTATTCAAAATTTTAGTGATGGAAGTTCCGAACTATTTTCAGATATTCTTTTTGATGGTAAAACCTTTAAACACGAATTAAAAATAATACTAAAGAAAAAAGGCATATTTATGCTTACATATGGACCATCAACAATTGAGAATAATTTTAATTTTGAAGGTAAATGTGATAAATATTCGTTTTTTTTATATACCAGATTGAACGAAGACTCTAATAATAATATTGAATTATTAAGTCTGTCACCAGATGAGCATTTTAATACATGGATACTACAAATGCCTAATGAAAGGTTCTATCGAGGTCGATTTGCTTACAGGGTAATTGAATAAAACAAACACTTCTTGCAAAAAAGAAAGCAAATAAGGCCCAAGCACATAAAACCTATCAAATAATCACTTTTGGTAGGTTTTTTCTTCTTTAATTTAGGAAAACACGAAATTAAGTAGGTATTAAGTCTTTAACTTAATTCAACTATTCAAGCCAAATAACAATATATTTGCAAACTTATTGTTAATAGAATAATGCATATCAAACAGAGAAATATAATTTGGCTTTTATCCATGCTTTTGCTTGGAACTATAGCTCTAAGCACTTCATGTAAAAAGGACGATTTTCTTGAAGATCAGGGAGTACACCTTGGTTTCTCACAAGATACATTACTGTTTGATACGGTATTTACAACCAAACTTAAAAGTTCAGGATATCTTACTGGCTCCAACACAACACAGGCCATTGACAATCTGTTTAACTCTTATTTAAAGCATGCCTTATGAAAATTATTATATATCTTTCTATCAGCTTAGTTTTATTTAACTATTCCTGTGAGAAATCTCAAGATTGTCCTAAGGATTTTATTGTGTATGGTAAAATTGAACCCTATGCTGAGACATATAAGCTTGGTGATACAATTACTCTTTCTGCAACTTTTGATCATATGATTTATGATAGATACACTGAAAAGAACTATGATTTTAGCAGTGTAAAAATTGATTGCCTATTTTTGATTCATAAATTAGATACAACTTCTGGTTATTACTGCAAAATCTATGACTATGTAGATACTGTTACTAATTCAAAATATAATTACAATATAGAACACTATAGTGATGGCGCATCAATACTTTATAATAATGCTATCCTTTTGAATAGTAGTTTTACTACAACACTTCAAATTATTCTAAAAACGACTGGCCTATTTATGATTTCTTATGGACCCTATGCGATTGATTGCAGTCAAGATTTTCCAGAGAAATGTGGAAATACAAACTATTATCTTTCAACTAGACTCAATAAAGGAAAAGACAACAACATCTATTTATTAAAAGAATCGCCTGACGAACATTTTAATACTTGGATGATTGAAGATTCTGAACGTTTTTATTATCAAAAATCTGGTTTTGCCTACAGAGTTGTGAATTAAACCCCAAGCAAAAAAAACCTATCAAATAATTGCTTTTGTAGGTCTTCTCTTCTTTATAATTATTAGGTGTTAAGTCTTTAACTTAATTCAACTATTCAAGCCAAATAACAATATATTTGCAAACTTATTGTTAATAGAATAATGCATATCAAACAGAGAAATATAATTTGGCTTTTATCCATGCTTTTGCTTGGAACTATAGCTCTAAGCACTTCATGTAAAAAGGACGATTTTCTTGAAGATCAGGGAGTACACCTTGGTTTCTCACAAGATACATTACTGTTTGATACGGTATTTACAACCATCGGCTCTTCAACTCAATACTTGATTGTTACCAATCCTGAAGATCAGAAAATCAAGATTTCAAATATTAGATTAGCCACTGGAACAGCATCGAACTACCGGATTAATGTTGATGGTCAATCGGGAGTCAGTTTTGCAGATATAGAAATTGCTGCCAAAGACAGCATCTATATTTTTGTGGAAGTTACTGTGGACCCAAATGGAACAAACTCCCCAATGATAGTTACTGACTCTATCCTTTTCAACACAAATGGATATGAGCAAGATGTGGATTTGGTCGCATTTGGACGAGATGCATATTTCATTATTGGCAATAAAAATTATGGAAATATAAAATATAAAATTGTAGCAGGAGAGCATATCGATACTGTTTGGACTAAGAACAAACCTATTGTGGTATACGGTTATGCAGTAGTTGATTCCACAGGCTCACTTACCATTGAGGCTGGTACTGAGATATTTTTTCACAATAAATCGGGGCTATGGATATATAAAGGCGGTAAGCTTACGGTAAACGGAACCCAAAACGAACCCGTGACATTTCAAGGGGACCGCCCTGAACCTTATTACGATGATTTACCCGGACAATGGGATCGAATATGGATAAATGAAAGTGATGTGGAGAGTAAGATCAATTATGCAATTATTCGGAATGCTTTTATTGGTATTCAAACTGAGATTCTACAGGATGTGATGACAGCAAATAGCCTTGTTTTAAAGAATACTATTATTGAAAATATGTCGGGGGCTGGAATTCTAAGTCGGTATTATAATATTGATGCCGAGAATGTTGTAATTAGTAACTGTCAACAGTATTGTGCAGCTCTTACAATGGGAGGCAATTATGAATTTCGTCATTCTACTTTTGGAAATTACTGGTCGTATAGTGATCGAAAAACATCGAGCCTATATTTTAATAATTATTTTGAAGACCAAAACAAAGTCATTCACCCCTTTGATTTGACTAAAGCTAGTTTTATCAATTGTATTATCTATGGAAATCTTTCTGAAGAGATTGTAGCGGATAATAATATATTGGGTGGTCAGTTCAACTATCTTTTTGATCACACATTGGTAAAGACCGAAAATAACACATCCGACCCCAATCATTGGGTAAGCATTGTTAAAAATCACGACCCTCTTTTCGAAGATTATGGAAAGAATGACTTGCATTTAAAATCCACTTCTGCTGCTGCCAATGCTGGTAAAGGTGGAGTATTACCTGCTCAAGATATCGATGGAAATACACGTGATGCGAGTTCTCCTGATATGGGTGCTTATGAGATACTTTAAAGGCTAAAGTAGAAAGGATAAAGTGGAAAGGATAAAATGGAAAGACTAAAGTATAAGGT
>JAOZKO010000300.1 GCA_029935325.1 Bacteroidales bacterium | reverse complement strand
GGATTGAGAATAACATACTTATTCATAGAATATGGCAGTGTCCGACTGAGTGATTTCCATAGAAAATTGTATTGAAAGACTGGCAAAGAAAATTCTTTCATCAATTCTTATTTGATTCTAAAGTGGAGGAATCCTCAAATATTACATGGATTTCTCCACTTTATAATATTTATATATGGAGAAATGTATCATATTTACATACATTTCTCCACTTTATATTTACAAATTAAAATATTTGTTATACATTTGCAAAATACTAATTAACTATATTTCAGATGGATAATAATATTATTGGAAGAGAACTGGAGATTATAGTATTTCAAAAACTACTCACTTATTCTTCATCAAGTTTCCTCGCCGTTTATGGACGAAGAATGGATTGACTTCGATAGCTTGGCGCTGCCGGTTGATGCATTTTTGTCGAAAATAACGACTGTTTAAAAAACGAGTATAACACAACAGTCGAAATGAAGGCAAGAACATTGGTATTGGATTAGCAGGTATTTTAGTATTTTTAGCAATCCGTAGTCAGACTACTGAACACAAAACTACAAACAAACACAAAACTCACCATCCTCTACCCCATATTTTCAAACCCAATTATCCTAAATTATTCCGTAACGGAATATGGTATTTTAAACTAAAAATATCAATATAGCTGATAATCATTAGAATATCTTATTATTAAGAATGAATATAAATTTAAAATATCCC
The DNA here is from genome assembly GCA_029935325.1 of Bacteroidales bacterium. Taxonomy (GTDB): domain Bacteria; phylum Bacteroidota; class Bacteroidia; order Bacteroidales; family UBA1556; genus UBA6267. The sequence continues at coordinate 2,849 of JAOZKO010000300.1, read as the reverse complement.
TCTAAAGAGGGATAAAAATTTGAAATGGAGTTTGTATTTTTGGACAATTATTAAATCTTAGCTTTAACACTAAGCGTTTAATTTTATAATCAAACTACAAACCTATATTAAGCTGATGAAAACAAATATTTTTTCTTTAATAATATATTTATCGATTCTATTAATAAGTTGCTCAGATAAACCTACAATTGAGGAATTAAAAAAGTTTGCTGCTACCGAATCCTATCCAGATGACACTTATCTGGATACCGTATCCGTAAAGCGTGCACTAATAATTGTAGCTCATGACGACGACGATTCACCTGTTATATCAGGTACTGTTGCTAAGCTTACTGCTAATGGATGGAGCATAATACAATTATGTTTTATTCCTAATAAATCAGAGAATGAGAATATTGGTTATGCATCAACACTAATTTGTGAAGGGACTGAACTAATATTAGAAGATGGAGATTATCGAATAGGTTTAGATACCTTTCAACTTCCTTTTATGCCCATCTCCAAAACCCAAATAAATAAAGAATACAAAACACAAAAAGTAGCAAAAGCACTAATACAAAAGATAAATAACTTTAAACCAAGCGTAATATTTACCTTAGATAACGAAATTGGTGGCTATGGCCATCCCGACCATGTTTTTCTTAGCCAATTGGTTTATGATCTGTTCAAAAGTAATCAGATAATTGCAGAACGAATATACCAAGGGGTATATACCGACCACATGGAAAGGGAGATAATCGGAATTTGGACTACCGAAAGACTCAAAAAGTGGAATGTCGAAAATCCGTATTTAATTGGCAAAAAGATTTATGGCGTAGAGGGTATGCCTGAACCTGATGTTCAAGTATATATTGGTGATTACGCACAAAATAAGATGGACTATTTTATGGCTTATCCGGAAGAAGCCAGGAAAAATATGAGAAAATTTATCCCCTATTTCCAAGAATTTGATGGAGAAACATACTTCTCTATTTTTGACAGAGAGTTTTTCAGGGTGATTGAAAAAGACAATTAATAAATCGAACTAAATTATTAAACTAAACAAATTATTATGAATAATCTAAAGCCAAAATGGACAAAGGAAGAAATGAGAATCTATGTGTTAATTTTCTGTGCAAATGCAGATTTTGTAGAGCATAAAGTAGAGACTGATTTTATTTTGTCAACTACCGATAAAGAAATCTACCAAAAGATGCATACTGAATATGATAGAGATAATGACTATCTTAGTATTCAAAAAATTCGTAACGCATTTGAAACCTTTAATTATTCAAAAAATGAAACCGAAATCATATTTAATGAAATTAAAGCACTTTTCTTTTCCGATGGCGACTTCTCAATATTAGAGCGGAATGTTCTTCAAGGATTAAAACATATTCTAACTGAATAAGACAATTAATAAATCAAAATAGCTGAATTATTATAATACAACAAACAAGTTCAACATGAATAACAAACTCGAATATTATAAAGCTACGGGACAAACCTCCCTCCTGCTTTTTATCGGTATATTTATATTGATTTTTATTGTTTCTACTTGGATAAGTGCCATGTACTCAATCGCTATGTGGAATATTAATTCTATATTTTTTAAAGGTATCGTATATATTATCGTATTAATTTCGCTTTCTTTAATTATCAATAAAACTATAAAATATAGCCGCCTAATTAATCAAAAAAGAGCCTCAATATTTTCATGGACTATTATTCTATCGTTTTACTATATACATTGGGTATTCTGGATGAATTCAGCAATCCTAAACCATGGCAATGATTATAAGGATATCCTATTTGGCAATTCATCATTACCACATACAATACAAATAGCCTTACAACCTCAACTGCTTTGGGCATTTATAATCGAATCATCAACTATTCTATCTGCTATTCTTTGGATTTTAGAGCTAATCGGTTTTCTTTTATTGGCTTTTACTGCAGGAATAATTGAAGATGCAGAGCCCTATTCTAATAAAAACAAATTATGGTTCAATAAATTATCTATTCCTGTCAATCTATTTGATAGCAGCAAAATGCTTGATGCGATAAGCAATAATGACCATGACTTTTTTAAAAACCTACAAATACATGCAGTTTCTCATCACAATTATTGTTTATTATACCTATATAGTTCTCCATCAGAACCAAACTACCTTACTCTAACCAAAAAGATTGCTGAACCGAAATCAGGGGGCAATGTTGATTTCAATAATAAAACTCAAGTTTTAAATGTCCGTATTAATGATGACATTAGTAATATCCTTCTGGAAATAGTTAATAATAATGCAAGTATTAAAAAGACAGAAGCTGCAGAAGTAGCAGATAAAGAAGCAATTAAGGATAAGGCCATTGTTGAAGACCATAAAACTGACAAAGCTATTATAGAAGTTAAGTCACAAAAAACCTTAGCTAGAAAAACAAAAACCATTGATAAACCAGAGATAATTATCAAACCTAAGCAACGAGGAATTATACAAAGAATATTAGTTTTCATTGCTGCTCTTTTTGTTATTCTAATGGGGATTATTTTTATTGCTGTGACTATTGAAATGGATGCGCCATTTATATCTATATTGATGAGCCTCTTTATAATCTTTGGGCTCTTTTTAATGTTGATAGCCTTCAAACCATCAGACAAAAAGAATTATGGAATAAAGATTAGCCCATCAAAAATATCAATTTACAATACAGAAAGCAAAGGGGGCAATAACGAAATTATTGTTCTAATTAATGATATTGAAGCCATAAAAACAGCAAAAGGAACTCATCAGGTAGTTACTTCTACCTTGTTTCTAAAAGAGAGTAATACTGCTAATTTAGAACATATTAATTTGGTTCTATCTGAATACTAT
>JAOZKO010000299.1 GCA_029935325.1 Bacteroidales bacterium | reverse complement strand
TTTTTATATTATTTTTGCGCTCAAATTTATTTATAATTATGATAAAATTTATTAAAGGATTTTTAAAGGGCTTTTTAGCTTTTTTCCTGTTTTTATTCTTTCTGCCTTTTTTAATCAGTCCTGTATATAACTTTCCTGAGCCAGAGCCTTTTTCTGGTGATAAAATATGGAATCCGTATGAGAATATAGACAGCACTAAATGGCATAAGGGTAATTTTCAAATTCAGTCTTTGGCTTGGGGTGGAATTACCGATGGAAGCAATAATCCTACAGATAGTATCTACGCTCTCTACGAAAAGTTGGGGTATGACGTAATTGGAATTAGTGACTATATGAAAATCAATGATTACCATAGTGATCATTCAGGATATATACCAATATATGAGCATGGGTATAATTTACGAAAAACACATCAAGTAAGTATTGGCGCTAAGGAAGTTTATTGGTTAGATTTTCCTTTTTGCCAAACAACTTCCCATAAGCAGTTTATCATAAATCAATTGCGCCCTCGCACTGAAGTTCTTTCAGTAGTTCATCCAAATTTTTCGTTAGAAGGATATACTCACAAGGACCTAAAATATTTGGTAAATTATGATTTATTAGAAGCATTAAATCATCAGCGTTTTTCTTTGTCGCATTGGGATGCAACATTATCTAACGGCCATGCTAAATATATATTAGCAAACGATGATGCTCATGATATAACAGATCATTTTCTTGTGGGAGTAGTTGCTACTTTTATTAGTGCTCCCACAAATAATAAAAAAGATATTATTTCTGCATTATTAGAAGGCAAATCCTATGGTTTTGTTCCTTATACTCCTGATAACGAAAGCTATGACAAAAAAGCTGAGAGAGCAAAGCATTTTCCATATTTGAATTCTGCAAAATTGGCAGGAACTAAATATACGGTTGAGCTTAGCAAAAAACCTATGAGAATTGACTTTATTGGTCAAGATGGAGTAATAATGAAAAGTGTGGATAGCTCCAAAATAGCTAGCTATAATTTTGCTGAAAGCGATACCTATATTAGAGTGGAGGCAGATTACGATAGAGGGGAGAAAATGTATTTGAATCCAATTTTCCGCTATAGCGGTGATAATCCACTTGCAGAAGAGAAAGCTACAATTAATTGGTGGAAATCAATATTGCTATGGATATTCTCTTGGATATTATTTCTATTTATTCAAAGATTTATTTTCAAAAAGAGACAGTAATAATTACAGAATAATGTTGATACATTTTTGATTTTATTTCTAAATATAGATTGTCAAAAGAGTATCTTTGCAGCAAAATCCATTATATGATAAGTAGATTACGAAAATTATTAAAATACAATCTGATATTGTCTTCAAGATCACCAAGGCGCCAGATGCTTATGGCAGGATTGGACTTGAATTTTGAAATAAAAGCCAAGAATGTCAAGGAGATATATCCTGAAGAAATGCACTATTCGGAAGTGCCAGTTTATTTAAGTAAGCTCAAGGCTACTGCTTTTGATATTGACATTCTTAAAGATCATGATATAATAATAACTGCAGATACAATAGTTGTATTAGACGGTAAAATTATTGGCAAGCCTAAATCAAAAGCTGAAGCTAAAAGAATCATTCAATCTCTTTCTGGCAACCAGCATAAGGTAATTACAGGCGTTTGTCTTACATCAAACAAAAAGCAATGTACCTTTTCAGCAGAATCAGAGGTGTATTTTAGAGAGATTAATCAAAAAGACATTGAATATTATGTTGAGGAATATAGCCCATTGGATAAGGCAGGAGCTTATGGTATTCAGGAGTGGATTGGCTATGTAGGAATCGAAAAAATAGAAGGAAGTTTTTATAATGTAATGGGCCTGCCAACACAGATGCTTTATGAAGAACTGCTAAACTTTATTAAACCATAAAGCTACTTATTTAGTGGAAAATATCAGTCTAAGGTCTCTCTTTGTTTTTTAGAATAACCTTAAATATTGCTAGCTTAATCACTTTGTTTTTGATTAGTACTTGCTATAAATTATGTTAAATGCGATAATGAACTAATAAAGGCTTCATTTTTTTTATAAATTCGTGCCGTCAAATTCTAGCAGTAGAATACTGCTTATTTGGAACTAAAATAATAAGACAAATTTTTATAAGTATATCTCATGGAATCATTTAAGAAGTTAAATAATTGGATAGGTTGGCTAGTTTTTAGCATTGCTACAACGGTTTACCTTATGACTATTGAACCAACAGCCAGTTTATGGGACTGCGGCGAATATATTGCCACAGCGTATAAGCTGCAAGTAGGTCACCCTCCTGGGGCACCATTTTTTCAAATAATGGGAAAATTCTTTAGTTTATTTGCTACTGATACTTCACAGGTTGCACTAATGATTAATACATTGTCAGCTCTTTCTAGTAGTTTTACTATACTTTTTCTTTTCTGGTCCATCACTCATTTGGCACGTAAGCTTGTTAATAGAGATGGCGAAACAGAACTTAAAGGTGGTAATTTAATCGCTGTTTTAGGTAGTGGTATAGTTGGAGCTTTGGCTTATACTTTTACTGATTCATTTTGGTTTTCAGCAACCGAAGGCGAAGTTTATGCCATGTCATCTTTCTTTACAGCAATCGTATTTTGGGCAATGCTAAAATGGGAGGATATAGCTGGTGACCGTCATGGTTATCGCTGGTTAATTCTGATTGCTTATCTTGTGGGACTATCTATTGGAGTTCACCTTTTGAACTTACTTACTATCCCTGCATTGATATATATATATTATTTTAAAAAATACAAACCAACAACCAAAGGTATTATTTTTAGTGGTGTAATTTCCATTGTTTTATTAGCATTTATTATGTACGGTATTATACCATGGATAGTGATTTTTGCTGGTAATTTTGAAATGCTGTTTGTAAATTCATTTGGCATGCCATTCCATAGTGGTACTGTTGTTTACTTTATTGCTGTAGTGGCACTTATTATTTTTGGATTGTATTATACCAAAAAGAAGCAAAAGCTAATTGCCAATACCATCATTCTTGGCGTTACTTTCCTTATTATAGGTTATTCATCTTTCTTTATTTTGGTTATTCGTTCCAATGCCAATACACCAATTGATGAGAATAATCCAGAGGATGCTACATCAATGTTGGCATACCTTAATCGTGAGCAATATGGTGACCGACCATTATTTAAGGGGCCATTTTTCAATTCTCCAACTAAGGATCAATCCGAATGGAAAGATAAATCAGGTGTTTATACCAAATCATATTGTGTTGTAGATGAAAACAAACTTCGTAAGCCTAGCAAAATAAAAATAGGTGACCCAGGCTTGATTAAGTTTTATCAGTATAAAAATGATGCTGAAGATTATTTAGCAAAGGCAAATAATCCTAAACTGAGCATTAAGCAGTCATATATACTTACTGATGAAAGGAAGAAAAGAGTGCCCGTTTACGACAATAAGTTTACAACTATTTTCCCACGGATGTATAGTAGTCAACGCTCTGTTCATAAGCAGGTTTATAGAGAATACATGAGTGATAATCCTAAGAAAATTAGGCATGGAGATAAAATGATTGAAGA
>JAOZKO010000298.1 GCA_029935325.1 Bacteroidales bacterium | reverse complement strand
TTTTTTGCAGACACTAAATAATAATTAAACATATAAAATATAGCAAGATTCAATAAATGGTATTAGAATTATTAACATATAATTTATTAAGTAATTTCACAAATGGTGTAATAGGATTACCATTAGAAAAGACTAGTACAATGCCAAATATTGATGTTGATTACTTTCAGTTTTATAATGCAGTTTCATCTGTATATTCATCTAAGATTGAAGGCGATGAAATAGATTTTGACAGCTTTTATAAACATAAATTTTTGAAAATAGATTATAAAGCAGATTATACTAAAAAGGCTGATGATTTATTTAATACTTACGAATTTATTGAGTCTAACACCCTTAATTTTGACAATGTAAAGAAAGCCCATGCTATTTTAAGTAATAATTTGCTTCCTGAAAACCATCATGGGGTTATTAGGTCGAACCCAATGTTTGTAATTAACAGTGAAGATAGAATTGAGTATGTTGCCGCAAAGCCTGAAGATGTACGTAATGAAATCAATAAGCTTTTTGAGGATATTGGTTATTTACTTAATCAGGATTTAAGCAAATATGAAGCTTTTTATTTTGCATCATTTATTCACTTAGTCTTTGTTAAGATTCACCCTTTTCAGGATGGAAATGGCCGAATGGCAAGACTTATTGAGAAATGGTTTTTAATTGAAGCCCTAGGCGAAAAAGCTAAATCAATACAATTGGAAAAGAATTATTATTTAAAATTAGATACTTACTATTCTAACTTAAAGAAGCTAGGCATTGATTATGAAGATTTAGACTATAATAAAAGTTTAGACTTTCTATTAATGACAATAAATATGGATTTATAAATATATTAAAGATATAGATTAGAGATCATAAATTAACACAAGAATAATAACCAAATATACTTAAGAAATGGCAGTAAAAGGAAAAATCGTAGTGGATACTGAGAAGTGCAAGGGCTGTGAAGTCTGCATTTCTGTTTGCCCTACAGAAGTAATTGAAATGTCGTCGATGGTCAACGGAAAAGGCTATCATTTTATGGAGCAGGTACGCGAAAATTGTACAGGATGTACCAATTGTGCCATTGTTTGTCCTGACGGAGTAATCACCGTTTATCGGGTAAAAGTTTAAGAAATAACAATAACATAGATCTTATTAAAGATATGAAAGAATTAAGATTAATGAAAGGGAACGAGGCCATGGCCGAAGCAGCAATTCGCTGTGGAGCTGATGGTTATTTCGGTTATCCCATTACCCCACAAAGTGAGGTATTAGAGTATCTTATGGCAGAAAAGCCATGGGACAGATCAGGAATGGTTATTTTACAAGCTGAAAGTGAAGTAGCAGCCATTAATATGCTTTATGGTGGAGCATCATCAGGCAAGCGAGTTATTACATCATCATCATCTCCTGGCATTAGTTTAATGCAAGAGGGATTATCATATTTAGCAGGAGCTGAGCTTCCTTGCGTGGTGATAAACGTTGTTAGAGGCGGACCCGGATTGGGTGATATTCAACCGGCACAGTCTGATTATTTTCAGTCAGTAAAAGGTGGTGGACATGGCGATTATAAGCTTTTTGTAATTGCACCATCAAGTGTACAGGAGTCATCTGATTTTGTAAAGAAAGCTTTTGAAATATCTTTTAAATACAGAATCCCTGCTTTAATCTTAACTGATGGAGCAATTGGCCAAATGATGGAAAAGGTAGAATTATTTGAGCAAGAAGTACGACGTACTGACGAAGAGGTAATTGCTGAATGTGGCTCTTGGGCTACCACAGGAAAAACTCCAGATCGTGAGCGTAATATTATTACTTCATTGGACTTGATACCTGAGCGCTTGGAAGAGCACAATCATAAGCTTCAAGCTAAATACAAAGAAATAGAAAAGAATGAAGTTCTTTTCGAAGAAATCCAATGCGAAGATGCTGAATATGTAATCGTAGCATACGGAACTTCTGCTCGTATTAGTCAAAAGACTGTGCAATTAGCAAGAGAAAAAGGAATAAAACTAGGACTTATGCGTCCTATTACACTATGGCCATTTCCTAAGCATAAGATTATTGAATATGCAGATACCAAAAAAGGTATTCTTGTAATGGAAATGAGTGAAGGTCAGATGATAGAGGATATTAGATTATTCCTTGAAGGTAAAATTCCATCTGTACATTTTGGTCGTTCTGGAGGAGTAATTCCAACACCAGACGAAGTATTAACCGCTTTCGAAAAGCACTTTATGTAGGAGGTAGATTTATGGAAATTATTAAACCAGAAAATTTAGTTTATAAGAAAACCGATTTAATGACTGATAAGGCATTAAGTTATTGTCCAGGATGTGGACATGGTACTGCTCACCGAATTGCCATGGAGGTAATTGAAGAAATGGGAGCCACTGAAGATACTATCGGTATTGCACCAGTAGGTTGTTCTGTATTGGCATATGAATTTATGAATATTGATATGCAGCAAGCAGCTCACGGTAGAGCACCTGCTTTGGCTACTGCTATGAAAAGGCTCTGGCCTTCAAAGTATATTTTTACTTACCAAGGTGATGGTGATTTGGCAGCAATTGGTACTGCTGAAACTATTCATGCTTGTAATCGTGGTGAGAATATCGTTATCATATTTGTAAATAACGGAATCTATGGTATGACAGGTGGACAAATGGCACCAACCACATTACCTAATATGAAATCTTCAACATCACCATACGGTCGTGATGAAGAGATGATGGGTCATCCGCTTAGAATTACTGAGCTAATAGCAAATCTTCCTGGAGTACATTATGTAACTCGCCAAGCAGTACATAAGCCTGGTAATGTAAGAAAAGCTAAGAAAGCACTTCGCAAAGCTTTTGAGCAATCATATGCTAAAAAAGGACTATGCTTTGTAGAGATTGTTTCTAACTGCAACTCAGGATGGAAAATGACTCCAACGGATTCTAATGTATGGATGGAAGATAATATGTTCCCTTACTATCCATTAGGAGATATAAAAGTTGATGGAAACCTTATTAAGTAAGTTTAAAAATTAGAAATTATGACTGAAGAAATAATAATAGCCGGGTTTGGTGGACAAGGAGTACTCTCAATGGGTAAAATATTGGCTTACTCAGGCATTATGCAAGATCAAGAAGTAAGTTGGATGCCAGCTTATGGTCCTGAAATGCGTGGTGGAACAGCAAACGTAACTGTAATAATTAGCGACGAAAGAATAAATTCACCAGTATTGAATGCTTATGATACTGCCATTATTCTAAATCAGCAATCAATGGATAAGTTTGAATCAACTGTTAAGCCAGGAGGCTTATTGCTTTATGATCCAAACGGTATTTCAACGCATCCAACACGTAAAGATATTAATATCTTTCAAGTGGAAGGAGCAGCAGAAGCCGCTAGATTAAAGTCAGGAAAGACCTTTAATATGGTTGTTTTGGGTGCTTATTTAAAAATTCACCCAATTGTTGAATTTGAAAACGTAATTAAAGGATTGAAAAAATCACTTCCTGAGCGTTACCACCATCTTATTCCAATGAATGAAACTGCCATCAAGCGGGGACAGGAAATTGCAAATCCTATTCAAGAGGTATAG
>JAOZKO010000297.1:244-3572 GCA_029935325.1 Bacteroidales bacterium | reverse complement strand
TGGAATTAGCTTCCATTCCACTAAGGGTTTTCCATGCCGATAGGCTGGTAGTAGGACCACTACTCACGGTTTTTCCATAATACCCTCCTGTGTAATAGTCATTATTATCGCTTATGATATTTGTATTGCCTTGGTCATAGAAAAACAGCACCCCATTGGCTTTATCATAGAAAATATTGTTTTTTATAGTACAATTGTTTGAACTTTTTATTTGAAAAGTGTAGGCAGTGTTTATTAAAGCACTATCACGAATAGTATTATTATAGAACTTAATATTTGTACCCCATAGCATAACAGTGGGTTCCAAGTGTCTGTCAAACTTGTTTAATATAAAATTATTGTAAATGATAGCGGAATCAGTTGTATTACCTTGATATGTTGATAATCTAAATGAACCTCCAATGTAGTTGTTTTTTACTACTACATTTCCTTTAATATTTTGAATCCTTAGTTGATTGTTATTTAGTGTATTATTTGAAATAGTGGAAGATTGTTGGTATTTAATATAGATATCATTATAGTATGGAGCACCGAAGCCGTTAAAGATATTATAACTAATATTATTATTTGCCCCATAGAAACCTAAACCATCAAATTTTAGCCCTGAACCATAAAATCCTTCAAATAGATTATTTAAGATATTTGTGTTATTAATGTAATCTCCAAAAACAACCTCGTAACATGGATAAGAGGAATTTCCACCAGATAGGATACAGTTTTTAATAGTACAATTGTTTGAATTACTATTAAAATGAATAGCTGGGCTTTGATAATTTGCTGTTGAGATAGAATTAATAGTTATATTAGATATTTCAATGTAACTTGAATTAATTGTTAAAGTGCCAGAAATAGTTGATTGTGAAATGGATGATATGACCACACTAGTACTATCTCCATTAACAGATTGGAAAGAAACGGTATTGTTAACGGAGATTCCAGATATATTGCCGATTGTAATGGCCTCATTATAGGTGCCAGCTTGAATATTCATTATTACTGGTCCGCTAACCCCCTTGGTCATTAATGTGTCCACAGCTTGGTTTATGGTGCTAAAAGTACCGTTTACACCAATGGTATAATTGCCTGAGAGTGCTTGCGAGGATAGGTTTAGACTACTAACTATTATCAAAAAAGCAAGAAAATATTTCATAATAATATGTTTTTATGAAGATTATGTTTTGTTAAAAATTAAGACAAAAGCAATTGGCTTTAGTTGCCACTAGTATTGAATGATTATGGTTTTCTTTTTTCTTCCAATACCTTCATCCTTTTATTGAGTTCGATTATATGCAAAGTGAGTTCTTCTACTTTTTTAAGAAGAATCATATTCATTTCGCCCAAGTCAACACCATTTTCAGTCATCTCAGAGCCACTAGGAACTTCGGGTAAATGGTTATTATCTGAAATAAACTTCTCCACTTCTTCAAGGGGTTTAAGCTGATATTCACTTGCAAACACATAATCTGGAGGAGGGATTGTTCCCAATAGAACATTTATTTCTCGTGCATATACAAAACCATTACTTTTTATTAAGAAATGGGTATGTCGATCATTTGCTGGTCCAGCATCAATACGAAGTGCAGTTTTGCATTTTGTTGGATCAGCATCAAAATCATCTTCAACTATATGGAGTGTTGCTTGAGGGTTGGGTTGATTTATTCCTACATTACCATCGGCAGTAATTGTAAATAGATATTGTTCTGTCTCACTATTTGGTTTCACAAAATTAAAGGAAGTGCATTCTGTCGAGAATAAATTATATTCTTGATTATTGTTATAACCATAATAAATTCCATTAGGATTTATGAATGATCCATGAGAACCTAAAATGAAAGAACTAACCCCATTATTAACAACCCCTAAATATAAACCACCAAGACCTTTTATGACTCCACCTACACTAAGAGGATGTGTTGGATTCATCCCAATCCCCACATTTCCTTTTACCATCATACCATCACTTGGAGCATACTGATAAGGCATATTGTTAAGACCACCTAAATCATCATTATATCCAACCATTAGCCCACCACCAGTTATTAATAATGTAGTATTATTTGATAAGTTAAAATCAATAGAATGTGGATTTGAAGGATATGTTCCACTAATAAATTGACTTCCTGTTGATATTTGCAATAATTCCAAATATGGATATGGATTTACATTTGGATTTCCTGTAAGTTGATTGGTTGTAATCCTTAATATAGAAACTTTTGCGTCATGTTGAACATTCATTGTAATTGCTGGTACTAATGTATTCGTTTGTACAATTTCGACTTTACCAAAAGGAGCATGATTATTTGAAACACCTACTCCAAGGTCTCCTTTTATAATAGCACCATTCGTAGGCATATATGTCAAAGATGTGCTATATCCAATAGCTATATTTCCATTTACTTGAAGCTTTGGTATCGGATTAGTTATACCAATTCCTACATTGCCACTTACTGCAAGTCCATTAGCTGGTGCAGCAGTATATCCAATAGCTGTATTCCCATTTACTTGAAGCTTAGTTATAGGGCTGTTTGTCCCCACTCCAAGGTTTCCAGATATAGCAAGTCCGTTTGTTGGTGAAATGGTTGCCGAGCTATAGCCAATTGCTACATTACCATTTACCTGGAGCTTGCTTCCAGGTGTTATTGTAGCAATACCAAGATTTCCTGTAGTATTTGCACCAGTAGCACTACTAACAAAAATGGTAGGCAAATTGCTGTTAAAACCTATCATTAAGGAATTTGCTTGGTTATTTATTAATCTATTTCCACTTAAGCCTGCACCAAACACAAAGCTATTAACAGCTACAGAAGTATTTTCTATCTCTGTACCAAGTAGATATGAATTATTTGCATTAGAAGTTGCATTTGTGCCTAATAAAAAAACATTGCTTCCATTAATGGTTATGCCTTGACCAAATGCAAATGAGTAGTCTCCATTATTAGTAATTCCATCTCCAAAAGAAAAAGAAAGCATTCCTGCAGAACTATTATTAGTACCAAATAGAAATGCATAATCACCATTTGAGATACAGTTTTCACCAAAAATAGTTGAAAAATAGCTTTGAGCATTATTATTACTGCCATATACAAAAGTAAAGTTTGCGTTTGCTTGACTATTGAATCCTCCTGCAAATGAGTAATCATTATTAGCGGAAGTGCTTTCACCTATAGCACTTGCTGTTGATGAACCAAGATTTGTGTTTTGAAATTGCACTTGCGAAAACAAGGGCTTGCTAAACACGAAGAAAAGAATTAGGATTGCGATTTTGTGATTCGATGTGATTCGATGTGATTCGATGTGATTCGATGTGATTCGATGTGATTCGATGTGA
>JAOZKO010000297.1:0-144 GCA_029935325.1 Bacteroidales bacterium | reverse complement strand
TTTCATAGATTTAGGATTTAAGAACAACTTGTTTTTAGTTTAGAAAACCAAAGGTATGAAAAAAAATTGAAATAATGAGTTTTTTCTTCTTAGTTAAATCCAAGATGTTAATAACCCATTTCACCAAGGTCCAAATATCTTAAT
>JAOZKO010000069.1 GCA_029935325.1 Bacteroidales bacterium | reverse complement strand
TCCTTACCATCCTTTACGACTCCTTACAATCCTTTACCATTCCTTACAACACTTTACAATTCCTTACAATTTCTTTACAATCCTTTCCGTATATAAGGCTAAAGGCTAAAATAAAAAGGCAAAAGTATAAAGTATAAGACTGAGGTTAAGGTAAAATGCAAAGGCTAAAGTGTAAAATGCAAAAGGTTGTGGTTTAGGTTGAGAATTTTTTTGTCGATGCTTTCAATTCCTTACCATCCTTTACGACTCCTTACCATCCTTTACGACTCCTTACAATCCTTTACCATTCCTTACAACACTTTTCAATTCCTTACAACAAAGCAAAACAACAAATTCTCAAAACTATTCTACATTAATATCAAAAAATAATTTAATTTTGCACAGATTTCATTAAGGGGTGCCCCAAAACTTAGGGCTGAGATCATACCCATATTACCTGAACCGGGTAGTGCCGGCGTAGGGATGTGGATGTAAAGACGTAATTATTTTGTCAATTACATCCTTCTTAGGGCAAACTTTTTATTTAAGAATATGGCGGAACCCACCATTATATTCAAAAGTTTTATCTAATTTATATTTATAATGTTTAACAAATTTATTTCACTAATGCTATTGAGTGTACTGCCTTTAGGGCTTTTTGCACAGCTGAGCATTAAGGGTCATATTACTGACCAAGCCACCAATGAGAGCCTTCCTGGGGCGCATATTGTAATCAATGAAACCTATAAAATTGCTGTTAGTGATTTACAAGGGAACTTTTCCTTGAATAATGTAAAAAAGGGGAGTTATACTATTAAAGTAAGCTATCTTGGTTTCGAAGATCATATTCAAGAACTTGACTTGGATAAGAATATAGAAATTAAAATCAGCATGACTACAGCTACTATTATGGAGAATGAAGTGGTAATAACTTCAACCAGAGCTAGTGACAGAACTGGAACTACTTTTGAGAATATCTCAAAGGCTGAACTTAAGAAAGCAGATATAGGCAAGGATTTGCCTTATATTCTTAATCTTACTCCTTCTGTGGTTAGTTCGTCAGATGCAGGTGCAGGAGTAGGTTATACTTCAATTCGTATTCGAGGAACAGATATTTCACGTATTAATGTGACATTAAATGGAATACCAATGAATGACCCAGAAAGTCATGGTGTTTGGTGGGTTAATATGCCCGATTTAACAGCTTCTCTTAATAGTATTCAAATTCAGCGTGGTGTAGGAACATCAAGTAATGGAGCAGCGGCATTTGGTGCTTCTATTAATATGTTGTCAGCAGCTTTAGAACAAAAGCCTATTGCTGAAATAAGCACATCTTATGGTTCATATAATACGCAAAGATATAGGATGTCCGCTTCCACTGGCTTAATTGATGGCAAATGGTCGTTTGATACCCGCTTATCTAAAATCTATTCTGATGGTTATGTAGATAGAGCCTCTTCGGATTTAAAATCATTCTTTGTTTCTGGAGCTTATTATGGTGAAAATTCAATTCTTAGGTTTAATGTATTCTCAGGAAAAGAAAAAACATACCAATCTTGGGCAGGGATTCCAAAAGATAGTTTAGAAACTAATCCCACCTATAATCCTTATACTTATGATAATGAGACTGATAATTACCAACAGGATAATTATCAAATGCTATATTCAAAAAAAATAAATTCACATTGGAATTTTAATGGCGCATTACATTATACAAAAGGTAGAGGCTATTACGAAAGTAAGAAAGATAATCGAAAGCTTGCTGATTATGGTATAGAAGACTTTATTATTGGTAGTGATACAATTAGTAGAACTGATTTGGTACAGCAAAAGTGGTTGGATAATGATTTTTATGGAGTTACATTCTCCTTCGATTATAATAATAAAAAAGACCTCTCTTTAAATATTGGCGGTTCTGCTAATCATTATGATGGAGATCACTTTGGTAAAATAATATGGGCAGAATATGCACTTATGGGAAAGGATTATGAGTGGTATCGTAATAATGGAGAGAAGAATACATATAATCTTTTTGCTAAAGCTAACTATTCAATCAGCGATAAATTAAATATATACGGTGATATTCAATACCGCCGGATTGACTATTGGATGACAGGAATACATGATGATTTTAAAGATTTAACTTCAAATCACCAATTTAATTTCATTAATCCAAAGGGCGGTATTACGCTTACAATGAATGATATGCATCAATTATATTTTTCTATAGCTACAGCACAGAAGGAGCCAAGTAGAAGCGATTTCAGAGATGCTGATATAGGAAAAGAACCAGTGCCAGAAACTTTAATTGACTATGAGTTAGGATATTCATTTAATTTGCAAAATTTCTTGCTTAGGGCTAATGTGTACTATATGGATTATAATGACCAGCTTATCATGACCGGAAAGATTAATAATGTGGGAGCAGCTATTATGACCAATGTGGAAAAATCGCATAGATTAGGAATAGAACTTATTTTTGGTGCAAGGATAACAAAATGGCTAAGTTGGAATGCGAATGTTAGTCTTAGTCAAAATAAGATAAATAATTATACTGAATATGTTGATAATTGGGATACATGGTCTCAGGATTCAACATATCTTGGTACTACAGATATAGCTTTTTCACCTAATGTAGTTGCTGCAAATCAGTTTCAAATAAAGCCAATAGATAATGTTGAAATATTAGTAAACACTAAATATGTAGGTAAGCAATATATAGATAATACATCCAATGATTATAATAGTTTGGATGCTTATACAACTACTGATTTATTATTCCGCTATTCGATTGCTACTAAGTGGATTAAGGATGTTGGTTTAAACTTTAGCATTAATAATATTTTTAATGCAAAATATGCTTCTAACGCATGGGTATATAGCTATAACTCTACTAACTCAAACAACCAAATGGAGCGAGGAGTGATTGATGGATATTTCCCTCAGGCTGGAATTAATTTTATGATTGGTTTGGATTTGAGGTTTTAAACCCAATCTATTATAGTTTTAAAAAAGCTCAATTTATATTGAGCTTTTTTTATACATTCTTATTTCTTATTTCTATTACTTTTGCCACATGATAATAAAAGAAAGAATTAACGCACTATCTCTATTGGGAGAACAATTAAAAAGTCTAAGTACTGAAAACTCAAACAAACAAGATTTGGAGAATTTTCAGGATTTATTAATTAAAGCAGAGCAATACAACCCTTGGTTTACTCAAAAGTTTCTTAAGACAGCTTTTGAAAATATTATTGCAATGCTTGACAAGCGAGCTCTTGAAAACTGGACTAGTAATTACTCTGATAATAAGTATAGCGAATCAAATATAAGGGTAGGAGTGATAATGGCTGGCAATATTCCAATGGTAGGTTTTCATGACTTCCTTTCAGTATTGATAAGCGGTAAATCATTTATCGGGAAACTATCATCCAATGATCAATTTTTACTGCCATATATAGCTGATATGCTTATTTCTATAGAGCCAAGCTTTAGAAATAAAATAAGATTTGAAGATCATCTTTTAAAGGATTTTGATGCTATAATTGCTACTGGTAGTGATAATTCATCGAGATATTTCGATTATTACTTTGGTAAGTATCCTCATATAATTCGGAGAAATAGAAACTCCATTGCTATATTAAGTGGAGAAGAAAGTAGAGAAGAACTGGAGAACCTAGCAAAGGATGTGTTTTTTTATTTTGGTCTAGGTTGTCGTAATGTGTCCAAGATAATGCTTCCTATAGATTACGAAATACCTATTTTATTAGATGCCTTTCAGTCCTACGATTATGTTTCATTACATACTAAGTATATTAATAACTATGAATATAATAAATCATTGATGCTAATAAATAATCAAGTGCATTTCGATAATGGCTTTCTTCTAGTGACAGAAAATGGAGCTATTGCAAGTCCTGCAGCGGTACTACATTATGAGTTTTATACCGATTATGAATCAGAAATACGACGATTAAGCATCCGAAATGATAGCATTCAATGTGTTATAAGTGGTAATAAGGATATAAAAACTGCTGTTTCATTTGGAAATTCACAATCTCCGAAACTTATGGAATACGCTGATAATGTTGATGTAATAAGCTTTCTGGAAGCCTTATAAAAGTAATTAACATTTTATTGTCGAAAAAGTCCATATAATATTTTGCTATTTGTGTAAATAGAATTACTTTTGCAGACCGAAAATTGATAAGGCTCTTGATGGAGATTATCATTATTGATATTGAATATAAAATTTAAACTATTATAATATGAAGGCAGATATTCATCCAAAGGAATATAGAGCGGTTGTTTTTCAAGATATGTCTAACGGCTATTCTTTTTTAACTAAATCAGCTGCAAATACTAAAGAAACTATTAAATGGGAAGACGGTAACGAGTATCCATTATTTAAATTGGAAATCTCTCACAAATCTCATCCTTTTTACACAGGTAAGATGAAACTTGTTGATTCAGCAGGACGTGTTGATAAGTTCAAGAATCGTTATAAGAAACATTACGATAAAAAAACTGACTAAAGATATTAAGAGCCCCAAATTGGGGCTTTTTTTTTGCTTGTTCTTTTTATCTAATATCCCTAAGGCTGGACAAGTCACAATAATTTAGACAAGATTAGCAGCATGTATTTGACTCTGTAAAATACAATAGTTTAGTCAATTGATGCAAAGAAAATAATAGGGTAAGGACAAATTTTAATGATTATCCTGATTGTTTAGCCAAGAAGTTTTTTACATATTTGTATAGCTGTAGAGCTCATATAAAAGACACTTATTAAATTTTTATCAATACTTAATCTCCATCAAATACACATCAGGATTTGAGAGCTTTTGAATAATTGGAAACTTCTCAGGGTATTTCTGATAAAGTGGAATAAAATATCGCTGGCTTAAGCCGTCACCATAAATAACAATATGAGTATATTTTCTTTCCTTCATCTTCTCTAAAGCCTCTTCTGGATTGTCAATCTTTACAATGCCATTTACAAAGTGCTCTGAATATAAGTGAAATAGCATTGGCTTACGACAAAGGATAATTGCATCCTCAGGTAGATTGTTCTTTGTCCATTTTGCTAGCGAAAAGTAGTTATTGTATAATGGATTTATAGACTGTTGAGCATTCTCGTGAAGCTTATCCGTTTTAGGATAAAATACAAAAACAAATACCAAAAAGAAAAATGGTAATACTTTAGCAACTTTTACCGTATCTATTTTTGCTTTTTCGAGTAATAGTGCTATTAACTCATATATACCATAAAAGAAAAAGAAAATAAGTAGGGGTACTATCGGTAGCATAAAACGAATACCAGTCCATACAGGAGGCCAAATCATAAGTATGCCAAATGTAGCCAAAATATAGGCTGCCATTGCTATTTGGTACTTCTTCATTTTAAATATTCCGAAACCAACTAAGGCTAATATTAGAATTCCTGCCATCCATGATCCGGCTTCATAATTGGGCTCATTACCAAATATAGCAGATGGTATTTCACTAGTCATATATCTGCTAAAGTTCTCAGTAAATCTATCAATCCAATCACCAATGCCTTCCATCTTACCTTGGGAAGTATCGTAATAGTTTTTGTATGTAAGTGCTTTCTCGTAGGGAGAACCTGGTAAATCACTATTGCGCACATACCAAGGAATTAATAGACCCGCAAAACCTACAAAAGTTGCAAGCAAATGCTTCCAGTTTTTCTGTACTAAATAGTAGGCGAATACTCCTGCAAATAATGCTATTCCCTGTGATCGAATGTGGTATGAATAAGCAATGGCAAATAGCATTATATAAAACCAATAATCTGTCCAAGGTGCCTTTTGAGTATTAACTTTACTCAATGCTAATAATGCCAGCGAACTAAAGAAGATAAAAGGTATTTCACTCATCATCCATGTGGAATATTGCAGCAGGTAAAAGTTGAATAACATTATAAATGTTAATACAAAACTAAGGTTAATGTTTTTACTTATTTGCCTAAAAAAGAAAAATAGAATAACCAATGATAGAAAGAATAATACGCCATTGGCAACCTTAATAGTAGTTATTTTATCATTAAAAACTTTAATAGTTGTGGCAATAAAGAAACTATAACCCGGAGGGAAGGAGTTCACCTTAGTTTGTTCTACCACATGAGAGTTTATATATCCTTTGCCATCGGCAATAGCCTTGCCAAATGCATAGTAATTAGCATTATCACCAAGAAAAGCAATCTTTTTATCAAAGATATAATTGTAGGTGGGTATATAAGCAAAAAGTATAATTAGTAAGTATATTACGGACTTCATTTTATTGTCCATGCCTTTTTTAATGGGATTAGATGGAGCTTTATTTACTTCTTTTTCCTTTTGAATTTTCTTCTTATTAGGTTTAGTCTTCATAATGAAATTAAAGATATTATAATATTAATTTAATGATGATTTAATATGTTTAGGTTGGTAAATACATGAAGTTTATCTAATATTTCTTCTTTTGTATCTAATATAATTTAGTTTTAATCGGCGAATAAACTTATAGCGCAACCAGCTTCTTCCCCAAAGAATATTTGCCCAGGCTCTTTCGTGCCCATAATATATTAACATTTTTGCAACGGCCTCAATACCGACAATTGTTAGAATTCCTTCAACAGCCTTTTCTTTTCCAAAGGAAAAATAAAGAACAACAAAGGTAGTAGAAGATGCTACAATTCTCCAACTAATAGCTTTAGCCATAGAACGTGCAGGGCTTTCCCTATTTACTGGCTTCTCATCAGGAACATTTATTCCATCAATATTCTTAAATTGTTTATCGCTTTTATCTTTGTTAATCATGCCGTATTATTAGAACTACAAAGATGATAAAAATATCAGCCGCTATTTTATATAATAAATCCAAAATATAAACATATAATAGTTTATTGGAATTGTATTTTGCTTAATTATAGATATATCAGGGCAATAGCATTTTATCAGTACTGAAATTTCATTTTATTTTCAAATGCAAATTAATCAAATAAACACTTCTCAATTTATATGCAAGAATATTTTATCTTTGGAGCCGTTAATTTAAGGGTATATGAAGCTATCAGTAATTATTGTAAACTATAATGTGGAACCTTTCTTAGAGCAGTGCCTAAACAGTGTTTTGGTAGCTGCTAAGTTTTTGGAAGTGGAAGTTATTGTGGTAGATAATAATTCAGTTGATGGCTCTATACGCATGCTTAATAGTAAATTCCCTGATATAACATTAATAGCAAACAAAGATAATAGAGGTTTTTCAAAAGCTAATAATCAAGGCATTAGAATCTCTAGGGGAGAATATGTATTATTGTTGAATCCTGATACTATTGTTGAAGAGGATACTTTTCAAAGAGTGATTCAGTTTATGGATGAGCATGATGATGCGGGAGGTTTAGGAGTAAAGATGTTGGATGGTAAAGGGCAATTTCTTCCCGAATCAAAAAGAGGTCTGCCAAGTCCTGCTGCGGCTTTTTATAAAATGTTTGGTCTTTCAAAGTTATTTCCAAAAAGCAAGCGATTTGCTGCTTATCACCAAGGGCATTTAAGTGATAATGAGGTTCATCAAGTGGATGTGCTTTCTGGTGCTTTTATGCTAATGCGCAAAGAAGCACTTGATAAAGTTGGATTGCTGGATGAGGATTTCTTTATGTATGGCGAGGATATTGACCTATCATATAGATTGGTACAAGGTGGATATAAGAATTACTATTTTCCGGAAACAAGAATAATACATTATAAAGGGGAGAGTACTAAAAAGAATTCAGTGAATTATGTTTATGTATTTTATAATGCAATGGTAATTTTTGCCAAAAAACATTATTCTAAAGAAAATGCTAAGCTGTTTAGTTTGCTAATTAATACAGCCATTGTATTTAGAGCATTGATTTCACTTTTAGCAAGTGCCGTTAGAAATCTCATTGTTCCAGTTATTGATTTTCTTTTGATATATGGTGGAATGATTCTGAGTTCAATATATTGGGGGACATATATTTTGGGTGAAGATCAAAAATACCCATCATTATTTTTATACTTATTTATTCCGATAATCATCATATTTTGGCAATTAGTGATATATTATTCTGGGGGTTATGATAAACCAATTAAAGCTGTAAAAATAATTGGAGGACAGTTGATTGGTACAATGTTATTGCTTGTAATTTATGCTCTTTTGCCAGAATCGTTTCGTTATTCAAGAGCCATTATATTAATTGGTTCCCTTTGGTCGTTAATAATAATGATTAGCTGGCGAATATTAGTTTATGTGCTAGGATTCAAAAGCTTTAAATTTGGTTCTACCATTGCTAAGCGTATTGCTGTTGTTGGCAGCCATCAAGAGGCTGATAGAGTAATGAGCTTAATTAAGGAAACCTCCATTGATGCTTCATTTATAGCTCAAATTTCCCTTGATGAAAACAATGAAGAAATCCACAAAAGCGAAAATGTTTTAGGAAATATTAGCCAATTAAAAGAAATAGTAAGGATTCATAAGATTTCGGAACTAATATTCTGCGCTCATGATTTCCAAGCTAGGCAAATTATTGATTTAATGTCGGAACTAAGTTCCCCAAATATGGAATTTAAAATTGCTCCTTCTGAGCAAATGTTTATTATTGGTTCAAGCTCCATTAATAGTTCTAGCGATATATATTTTATTGAAGTAAATGCAATTAATAAGCATAGTAATAAACGTTTTAAACGCTTGTTTGATTTTCTGCTTAGTCTGCTGTTAATTAGTACATTCCCTTTGCATTTTTATCTTAGTAAGAAACCGCTAATCTATTTTAAGAATCTTATAATGATACTTTTAGGGATTTATACTTTTGTGGGATTTGATAAAGGCTTAAATGATGTTCATTTACCACATATTAAAGCAAGTGTTCTACATCCTTCAGATTTAATTTCTGGAAAAGCTAGGAGGGAAGAGGTAGAAGCAATTAATCTTGCCTATGCTCGTAATTATAAAGTTAGTAATGACTTTAGTATTATTTGGAAAGCATTTAACCGATTAGGGCGTAAGCTGTAATTTATTTTGAAAATGCGATTAATGTTTAAATTTTTATATATTTTTTCACTGTCAATCAAATCCTTTTTCTAGTATATTTGCCAACTACAAATTTTAAAACCAAAGCAATGAGTAATAGTAAAAATTCGCAATTAAATTTAGTATTTAATGTAGTACTTTTGATAGGAATAGTTGTTCTATTTGCAATGTATTTCTCTGATAATAAAAAGAGTACAGATGTTGTTGAAACAACAGAACAAGTAGTAGAACCTATTGGCGATCAAGCAGAAGCTAATGTTGTAGGTTCAACATCCGCTGTAAATATGCCTAAAGATTTTGTAATAGCATATGTTAATACGGATTCCTTATGGTCTCAATATGAGTTTGTAAAGGATGCATTATCGGGACTAGAAAGAAGCGAATCTCAAATGAAAAATCAACTAGAAGCAGCTGCCAATAAGCTAAAAACTGATTATGAAGAGTATGTGCGTCAAGCAAAAGCAGGAATGTTGAGCTTGCAGCAGCAAAAGGATACTGAGGCTCAATTGAAGAAAACACAAGATGATGGTATTCTAATGGAGCAAAGAATGACCCAACAACTTATGGGACATCAGAAAAATGTTAATGAGCAACTTACAGATACTATTCTTAGTTTCTTAAATAGTTATAGATTAGAACATAACTATACACTTATTTTACAATATGGATACTCCAGCGGATTGCTTTCTGCAAATCCTGAGTTGGATGTAACACCAGATGTTGTGAAAAGGCTTAATGCTAAATATGCCTACGACAAAAATCATTAATTTATTGTAGCTTAAGATAAGACGGTCATGCCTGGCCGTTGTTAAAAGGCTAAAGTCTAAAGTGATAAAGCAAAGCACCTTAGTGTTCTTTGCATATATTTTCTTTGCGACTTTTGCGTGAAACAAAAGACTAAAAGCTAACGATAATTAAAACAATAATATGTCATTTAGATTATCATATATTTCTATTCCAAAACTGATTCTTTCAGGATTTATGCTACTTTTATTTGTTTCTGCTTGTAATCAGGATGAGATGGAGGAAGTAGATGAATTTATTGCCTATGATGCAATTACAGAATGGTCTGACACCATAGTAAAAGTAAAATATGCTGATGGTGGATTAAGAATGGTTTGGGGTTATCGCGATGGAGATACTTCAATGCATTATGAGTGGCAGTACTATTCTAATGGTAATTTGTGGATTGAAGGCCCTATTTATGGCGATATTCGACATGGGAAATGGAAAGCCTATAATGAAATAGGAAGTCTTATATCCATGGGGACATATAAAATGGGGAAGAAAGAAGGTGTTAAAACTGTTTGGTTTGATAATGGTAAAAAACGTTATGAAGGCAGTTTAAAAGAAGGAATTAGAGTAGGTGTATGGTATTTCTATGATAATCAAGGGAATATTATTAACGAGATTGATTATTCAGCTAAAAAATAATTTATGAGTTATTCTCTGGTATAAACTCCCAACTCCCAACTCCGAACTCCGAACTTCAATTATAAAACTCCCAACAAATACATTATTTAACAAGTACTACAATACCTATTAATTTTTTATTTACTTTTGCTAACTAACAAAAAACAATATTTATGTCATACAACTTACTAAAAGGAAAAAGAGGAATTATATTCGGAGCATTGGATAAGGATTCAATTGCATGGAAGGTAGCAGAGAAAGCTCACGAAGAGGGTGCTATATTTACACTCTCAAATACTCCACTAGCATTACGTTTTGGTGAAATTAATGATTTAGCAGAGAAAACAAACTCTGAAATTATTATGGCAGATGCTACTAGCGTTGAGGATTTAGAGAAAGTAATTAAGACCTCAATGGAAGTACTTGGAGGTAAGATAGACTTTATATTGCATTCCATTGGTATGTCGATGAATGTAAGGAAAGGACGGAAATATGATGATTTAAATTACGACTTCTACCATAAAACATTAGACGTATCATCAATATCATTCCATAAAACCCTACAAGTAGCTCGTAAATTGGATGCTATTTCGGAATGGGGCTCTGTTGTAGCTCTTTCGTATGTGGCAGCACAACGTACATTATTCCGTTATGGAGATATGGCTGATGCAAAAGCTATGTTAGAATCAATAGCACGTAGCTTTGGTTATATTTATGGACGTGATAAGAAAATTAGAGTAAATACAATCTCTCAGTCTCCAACACTTACAACTGCAGGTAAAGGAGTAAAAGGAATCGATAATTTAATTGATTTTACCGAGAGAATGTCACCATTAGGAAATGCTACAGCTGAAGAATGTGCAGATTATTGTGTTGTTATGTTCTCTGATTTAACCAAAAAAGTTACTATGCAAAACTTATTCCATGATGGAGGGTTCTCTAGTATGGGTATGAGTTTAAGGGCTATGAATATGTATAATAAAAGTATCGAGCAAGCTGTTGAAGATGGTGAG
>JAOZKO010000068.1 GCA_029935325.1 Bacteroidales bacterium | reverse complement strand
TGCTTTATTCCAATTATGCAGCATTGGGCATGGGAAATTATTTAACACCTTATTTTGAGTTTTACCATAGCAAATTGCGATCTAGAGATACTAAATATGGAGTTCATTTGAAGCATTTATCTTCTGCCGGAGAAATTGATAATTATGCTTTTCCTGCTTGGAGTAGTAATCTTGCAGAGGTTTATGCTAGTAAGTTTCGGAAAAAATCTGTATTTGATGTTTCGGTAGCTTATGAGAGAGAAGTAAGTCATTTTTATGGGTTCGAACCTGCATTATATCCTGATTCTATTTTGCCTAAGGATGTGGATATTGCCCAAAGATATAATTTAGTAAACGCCGATTTGCGCTGGTATAGATATAGATTGCGCAAGAAGGAAATGAACTATGATATTAGAGGAAATTACTATTTTTTGAATGATTATTATAGAAATGCTGAGCATCATGGTGGTTTCTCAGCTCAACTAGATTGGAATACTGATTTTGTAAAATCATTTAAAACAGAAAGACTGGGATTTGAATTAGTTGATGATTTTTACCATAATATATGGGACACAATGCCTGTGAACACAACAAATCTATTGTCAGTAGTTCCATTTTATAAATTTGAATATGGTCCGCTTTCTGTTAAATTCGGTATTAATCTACAAGTGAAAACAGATACCACAAGCTCGATGTTCTTTTATCCTCAGTTGAGTCTGAATTTGGCAGCAATACCTGATGTTTTGTATTTTAACTTTAATCTTACTGGTGGGCATTATCGTAATTCATTAAAAACATTAAGCGATGAAAACCCCTTTATTATAAGTCAAATTCCCTTGGATTTTACCAATAGAAAGTATATGATTAACTTTGGTTTAGGTAGTTCCATAAGCAAGAGTGTGAACTTTGATATTCAGCTTTATTATGATCGTCTGGAGAATTCACCATTGTTTATTACAGATACAAACGAACTGTATGATAATAAGTTTACAGTTGTTTATGATGATTACGATAGGGTGAAATTACAAATGAATATCACATATCAGAAGCACGAGCGCTTACGATTCCTTTTAAGGGGAAATTATTATGTATACAATATGACCACTGAGTTATTCCCATGGCATAAGCCAAATTATGATGTAAGCTTAACTGCTAATTATAATATTCAAGATAAAATTTTGTTTAAAGCAGCATTAATAGCCTATGGATCTTCAAAAGTTCCCGTTTGGGAAGAGGGAGTATTAGTTCCGCAAACATTAAAAGCCTGGGTAGATTTAAACTTCGGTGTGGAGTATAGGTACCGCAAAAAATTAGGCGTATTCTTAAATTTGAATAATGTGACTGCAGCAAGATATTATAGATGGTATAATTACCCATCCTATAAATTTAATTTCATGGCTGGATTTAGCTATATTTTTTAAAATTAGCTTCTCATTTTCATTTATTTTAAAACATATAATAAATTAGATTTTAACATTCATTATTTATTATTAATATGATATTTATAATCATCTGATATATAGATATATGTATTGTTACGTGCGCTTATTAATTTGTTGATAAAAATCAGTTTTTATAACAGAAGAAATAAGTTATTCCAAGCATTTATTTTAGTACATTTGTTTCCTTATTAAAATAGTATAATATATTGATTATGAGTGAAGAAGAAATAGAAAATGCGAATAAGGAGTATTCCGCGGATAATATACAAGTATTAGAAGGATTAGAAGCTGTAAGAAAGCGTCCTGCAATGTATATTGGAGATGTGGGAGTAAAGGGGCTTCACCATTTGGTTTATGAAGTTGTTGATAATTCCATTGACGAAGCTTTGGTGGGTCATTGTGATAGGATAGATGTTAGGATCTTAAAAGATAATTCCATCGAAGTAATAGATAACGGACGTGGTATTCCAGTTGGAATGCATGAAAAGGAAAAGAGATCGGCATTGGAAGTTGTAATGACTGTGCTGCATGCTGGTGGTAAGTTTGATAAAGGAAGTTATAAAGTTTCTGGTGGTTTGCACGGTGTTGGTGTTTCTTGTGTTAATGCATTATCGGGTGACCTTAAAGCTGAGGTTTTTAGAGATGGAAAGCATTATATTCAAGAATATAAAATAGGTAAACCACAGTATGATGTTAAGGAAATTGGTAGCTCAGATATAAGAGGTACTAAAGTTACTTTTAAACCTGATGATAGTATTTTTATTACAACTGAATATAGCTTTGATATATTAAGTAATCGTTTACGTGAGTTATCATTCCTTAATAAAGGGATTAAACTTACATTGACTGATGAGCGTAATTTAGATATAGATACCAATGAATTTATATGTTCGGAATTCTTTTCTGAAGATGGGTTGTTAGATTTTATTAATTATTTGGATGAGTCCAGAGAGAAATTAATGCCAGATCCTATTCAGATTGAAGGTGAGAAAAATAATGTTCCAGTTGAGGTAGCTATGCAGTATAATACCTCTTTCTCTGAGAATATTCACTCCTATGTAAATAATATTAACACCCATGAGGGAGGTACACACCTTTCAGGCTTCAGACGTGCATTAACACGTACATTGAAATCATATGCTGATAAATCAGGATTATTATCAAAATTAAAGTTTGATATTAGTGGTGATGATTTTAGAGAAGGATTAACTGCAATTATTTCAATTAAAGTAGATGAACCTCAGTTTGAAGGACAAACGAAAACTAAATTGGGTAATTCAGAGGTAATGGGAGCTGTTGAGTCAATGGTTGGCGAAACATTAAATCATTACCTTGAGGAGCATCCAAAGGAAGCAAGAATTATTGTTAATAAAGTAATTCTGGCAGCAACCGCACGTCATGCAGCTCGTAAAGCTCGTGAACTTGTTCAGCGTAAGAACGTCCTTGGAGGTTCTGGTTTGCCAGGTAAGCTTTCTGATTGCTCAAACCGTGACCCTGAAAAAAGTGAGATATACCTAGTGGAGGGAGATTCTGCGGGTGGTACAGCTAAACAAGGTCGTGATCGTAAATTTCAAGCTATTCTTCCACTTAGAGGTAAAATACTTAATGTGGAAAAGGCAATGCCTCATAAGATTTTCGAGAATGAGGAAATTAAAACTATGTTTACAGCCTTAGGAGTTTCTATCGGTACAGAAGAAGATCCAAAGGCATTGAATATGACAAAACTTAGATATCACAAGGTGATAATTATGACCGATGCTGATGTTGATGGTTCGCATATTGCTACTCTTATTCTTACATTCTTCTTCAGATATATGAAGGAAATGATAGAAAGAGGATATATTTATATTGCTACACCACCATTTTACTTAATTAAAAAAGGAAATAAGAGCGAATATGCTTGGACAGATAGTCAGCGTGATTCAATAATTATGCAGATGTCAGGTGGTAAAGGAGATAAGGGAGTTCATGTACAGCGTTATAAAGGTTTGGGAGAGATGAATGCAGAGCAATTGTGGGCAACTACAATGGATCCTGAAAGGCGTACACTACGTAAAGTCAGTATCGAAAATGAAATTTCTGCTGATAAAGTATTTTCTATGTTAATGGGAGATGAGGTGCCACCAAGACGTGAGTTTATTGAGAAGAATGCACATTATGCAAATATTGATGCATAATTTAGATCTAGATATTTATAAAAAAAGGGAAGCATTTTGCTTCCCTTTTTTTTTTGAATTGAAATTGAGTTTAACCTAAAAATTCAATTAATTCTTTAATAACAAGATTATGATCAAAAGCTAAATTTGGTAAATCATTAATATCATACCATTGAGCTTCCGCAGCATCATCGCCAGCTTGTACAATATTACTCTCTCCATCATTTAGCTGATGATAAAAAACAGTAGTTATTGTTCTATGCCTCGGGTCTCTATCAATAGTGCCGTAGGTTCTAAACTGTATTAAATTTTTTATAATTAAACCTGTTTCTTCTTCAAGCTCACGACTAGCAGCATGCTCCGGAGTTTCGTCCATATCCATAAAACCACCAGGTAATGCCCATAAACCCTCAAAAGGATAATGCCCTCTTTTTATTAGTAAAATTTTTGAATTATAAAAAATAGCTGCATCGGTAGAGTAGGCAGGTCTTGGATATTTATAGCAATATTTATTTTCAGTCATAATATAAGTGGGTATAAAAAAAGCCTCAATTTCAGATTTTCTGAAATGAGGCTTTAATATGTTTTTATATTTTATTTAGCATAAGCTATTGCTCTAGTTTCACGAATTACAGTAATCTTAATCTGACCAGGGTAGGTCATTTCTTCTTGTATTTTTTTTGATAATTCAAAGCTAATTTTATTTGCTTGTTCATCATCAATTTGGTCAGCACCAACAATTACTCTCAGCTCACGACCAGCTTGAATAGCGTAGGTTTTAACAACTCCAGGAAAATTTAAAGCGTGTCCTTCTAATTCCTTTAATCTGTTGATATATGATTCTGCAACCTCTCTACGAGCGCCTGGTCGAGCACCTGATATGGCATCACAAACCTGCACTATTGGTGCAAATAGGCTAGTCATTTCTACCTCATCATGGTGAGATCCAATAGCATTACATACTTCTGGTTTTTCTTTAAACTTCTCAGCTAATTTCATTCCTAGTAAAGCATGTGGCAATTCTGGCTCATTATCTGGCACTTTGCCAATATCATGAAGCAAGCCCGCACGTTTAGCCAATTTAGGATTTAATCCTAATTCAGAAGCCATAGTGGCACACAAATTAGCAACTTCTCTTGAGTGTTGCAATAGGTTTTGACCATAGGAAGAGCGGTATTTCATTCTACCAACCATACGTAGTAACTCATGATGCATGCCATGAATTCCTAAATCAATTATAGTACGTTTTCCTATATCTACAATTTCTTGCTCTATTTGCTTTTTTGTTTTAGCAACAATTTCTTCAATACGAGCAGGGTGAATTCTACCATCAGTAACCAATTTGTGAAGCGATAAACGTGCAATCTCTCTTCTTACGGGATCAAATCCTGAAAGAATAATTGCCTCAGGAGTATCATCAACAATTATTTCAATACCTGTTGCTGCTTCTAAAGCACGAATATTACGGCCTTCTCTGCCAATAATCCTACCCTTAATCTCATCACTTTCAATATGGAAAATTGATACAGCATTCTCAATGGCATGTTCTGTCGCAGTTCTTTGAATGGTCTCAACAACAATTTTCTTAGCTTCAATATTGGCATTAGCTTTAGCTTCTTCCAATATGTCATTTACGTAAGCAATTGCATCAGTTTTGGCTTCATTCTTTATAACTTCAATAAGCTGTTTTTTAGCATCTTCTGCTGAAAGATTTGAGATAACTTCAAGTTGTTCTACTTGTTGGCGGTGCGACTTTTCTAAGTCTTTCTCCTTTTTATCTAATCTCCTTAAAGAATCTTCATAGTGCTCATTTTTCTGACTAAGTTCTCTCTGTTTCTTCTTTAAATCTTCAAATTTTTGATTGAGGGTGTTTTCTTTTTGGTTAATCCTATTCTCAGATCTCTGTATCTCTTTGGACTTGCCATTAGACCAACTTTCGTGTTTAGATTTCAATTGAAGAATTTCCTCTTTTGCTTGTATTACTTTATCTTTTCTAAGGACATCTGCTGCTCCCTTAGCTTCTGCGATAATTTTTTTGCTATTACTATTAGCTTGTTTTTTGATAATAGTATTCGCTAGTATATAGCCAACAGCAAGTGCAACTACAGCTATGATAATAGTAATATATTCCATAGTTATTAATTCCATAATAATTAATTTAATGTTAAGTAATTGGTTAAGAAGCATAAAGGGAAAGGGAGAAAAAAAAGATCCGCACATTCTGTAGTATAATAAAACCCCAATTATGACATGGGTAGGGACGCCTGAATCTTCGAACTTCCAATGTTCTGCAGTGCAGAAACCCAGGGGTTGAGGCCTGTTCTACAACTCTTTAAGAGCTATTCCCTAATTAAGTATCTGTTGAGTTTATATACTTAAACCAAAATGGTGCGGACCCGTATTTTAAAGAACTCTTAGTTTGATAAAATATTATCAATTTCTTGTAATTTATCTACTGCTATAACGGTACTGTCTTCAGTTGACTTTTTGATCTTTATCAATTCGCTAGCAAACATAATATTCGCCATTGCAAGTAAGTCTTGTTTATCTTTAAAGGCATAATTGCCTGAGAACTCACTAATTTTATCGTTTATTGATGTGGCAGCAGCTCTAACAAACTCCTCTTCGGTTTCTTCAACTTTTAATCGATAGTTTCTTCCGGCCACATTTATATTGATTGCAAATTTTCCCATTTGGGTCTAACTGTTTAATAGTGCCATACAGCGGTCAATTTCCCGCACAACTTCATCAATTTTCTTCAATGAAGTTTTTTTCTCGTCTTTCCCAAAAACTCCAGCCAATTGCTGAACCTTTTGTGTTTCTATTAATTTGTTAATACTCAATTCTTGATTCGAATGTGCAGCTTCCAATTCTAATATGCGAATCTTTAATTGTTCATTCTCCTCTGAAAGCTTATTTCGTTGGCTTACCAGTTTTCGGCTTTTTGCTAATATTGACTCAACTAAGTGTTCCAAATCCAATGTTGCTATCTTTTATAGAATTCTTTGCAAATATATAAATATTACTTAGACAATGCAAGTAATTATTGATAAAGAAAAATATTTATTTATTTTTCAGAAAGTCTTGTTTGTGAAAGAAAAAGTATTACTTTTGCACTCGCTTTTGAAAGGAAGTTAGTTCTTAAAATTATTGGTTTGGTAGTTCAGTTGGTTAGAATATCTGCCTGTCACGCAGAGGGTCGCGGGTTCGAGTCCCGTCCAGACCGCAATAAAGCCTGTTAATCAGTAGATTAACGGGCTTTTTGCATTTTAGGAGTTTACTAATAGCTACACTTTTGTAAAATGGATCTCCTCTTATTTCTGCAAAACAGATGATCTTATTGATACTTGAGTTACACAATGCTGATATGAATTAAGACAAACTAGTAAACTTATTTCGTAGCAATCCATTAGTTTTGCATTCTCTTACCTAATAAAAACAAGTAAATTGCCTTATGAAATTCAAATATTTAGGTATTTTACCCTTGCTCTATGGTTGGGTATATCCATACTTTTGCCTTCGAAAATGTAACATATTATAATCACTAATAATTCATTTATTATGAAAACAAATTCTATTCTAATTTCTATAATAATACTTAGCTTGCTGCCTTTTTTTAGCAAAGCACAAACTAATCCACAAGCTGAACCTGTTTGGGGTGCTCATATCGAGGATATTGATAATATTGCTCTATCAGCAACATCCACGAGAGTTTTTATTTCTACTTTAAGCCCCAATACAATGTTCTATTCTGATATTACTAATACAAATACTTCTTCACCTACCTTTAGCGTTTGGAACGTTGTCCCTGACCTTGATGAAACAGGAAACTACGGAAGACTTCGTTGCTTTGCTATTGATGAAAATTCGGGATATATTTTTGCAGGAACAGAGGATGGTAGGTTTATTTCTGCAAATACCACTGCTAGTTCTGTTAGTGTAATTGACCCAATAATAATTGAGGCTATAGAAGCTCATAATTCACGGTTGTTTTGGCAACGAAATGTTGGCGGCAATCAATTGTTATATTCTGCTGATATTGCTGCCAGTGGTAGCCTTACAAATATTAAAAGTTCAATATTGAGCACTGGCTCATGGTATCCTTCTATGGATATTGAGATTCACGTAAATACAAATAATAATCTTGTTTATGTTTTTGTATCGGGCCAAACTCCTGCTATCTACAAATCATCAGATCCTTATACAACTATTAGTAATACTACTACATGGTCGCTTATTAGCTCTTCAAGCATTGCAATATTAAATGAAGATTATATTTCAATGGGAATTTCTGATGATGGAAGACTATATGCAGGAAGCTATACAGGGAATAGTAGTGCGTTCCAAGCACAAATTTCATATACCGATACTGACAGCGACCCATGGACAACAGTTATAATAAATGAAGATTGTGGAAGATCGGACATCTCTATTTCTACCACCAATACTGCTGGTGATTATAATATTTATTTTGGCAGGACTTTCAGTACCAATAAGGCTGCAAGTTGGAGTATGTTTGGCGCTGCAGATGGTGCTCTTAAGGTCGATCCAAATAATATGGATATTGTTCATGTTCGTAGAGATTGGGGCTTTGGCCTATACGAGCGTACTGCTCCAATTATGCACGACTATAATACCAAATTACAAGCTGTGCAGGTAAATGATTTTACAATGAATGTTGCAAAAGACACTGCTTGGGTAGCGGCAAAATCAGGTATTTGGCGTGTGGATAATTACGGAACAACATCTCCTGTATGGAGCTTGCCAATATGGCCACAGAATAGCTCTGTACCATGGACCTCTG
Source organism: Bacteroidales bacterium (assembly GCA_029935325.1). GTDB lineage: Bacteria > Bacteroidota > Bacteroidia > Bacteroidales > UBA1556 > UBA6267. The sequence goes on along the minus strand of JAOZKO010000068.1, from coordinate 3,098 downwards.
TCGCTACAGGCTTATATGCTGAGCCTTTTTACTGTGGCAATAATGACGGCAATGTATATCGCTGGGAATCAGCAGATGGAAGCTTCTTGGATCCTATGAACTATCAAGCAGTTTTTAATTCACATGCAACTTATGCATATTATTCATGGACTTATGGGAGCTATGTTGCAGCTATTATTCCCGATCCATACTCTTCTACCGAACGATTATTTGTTGGTATTCATGATGCCGAAGACTATAACGAACCTCAGCATATGGGTGGTGTTTTTGTGGGTACTATATCCTCTGGCGTTTGGTCCTTTAGTCAAATAATGACAGGCTCAATGACTGCTGATGGTTGTGATGTTAATGATATTGCAATAACTCAAGAAGGAGGAAATACAGTACTTTATGTTGGAGTATTGCGCAACTCATCGTATTCTACTCTAGTAAATGGGATCTATCGTATTGAGGAAACTAGCACAGGAGTATGGTCTGCCACAGATGACTTGAAGGATGCTGCAGGAATTCCATTTATGGCAACAATTACTGATATCTGGATTAGTGGTGCTGATACTATTTACGCATGTGGTGCTGATGCTACATCTTCTACTAATGTAATTTATAAAAAAGCTGTAGGCGCTACTAATTGGATTCCAATTACACGCATGGGACTTCCTCCTACTGGTATTGCCAAATCCATAACTGTGGATGTTTCTACCAACGATATATATTTAGCAATAGATAATATAGTGTATGGGTTGCCAAGTGGATCTATAAATTGGGTGCCTTTTGGTACTTATCCTAATGGCACTGAAATACAGTTTATTTATTATGATGATCTTTTGGTTGGAACAGGAACTGGACTTTATGCTCATTGGAGTAGCTTGGGATTGATGGAAGATCCTATTATTGAGAAGTCTAAAGTTATTTCTGCTTCACCAAACCCATTTATAGATAATATTTCTTTTAAATTTGACCTTGCTAAAGGACAAAAGGTGACCCTTAAAATTTATGATGCCACGGGTAAAGAAGTAAGAACTATTGCTGATAATAACCTTACCTCAGGCTCCTATAACCTAATTTGGAATAGTACAAATAATGCTGGCGCACAAGTTGCCAGAGGAGCATATTATTATGTGCTTACAGTTGGTTCAGAATCATATAACGGTAAAATTATCAGGTAGTTTTAATCTGGACTTTTACAAAATAGCGCATGGTGAATTCAACTATGCGCTATTTTTTTTGAAATCCGTTAAGGATTTGTAAAAATTCTAGATGTCTGTAAGAGTGGGGGTAATCATAAAACCCAATCAATATCATTTTTTCGTGCTAGAGCTATTAATTTCATAAAGTCTTCTTTGACATTTTTTGTAGAATCGTAATTTGAAGGGTGTATTAGTACAGGAACCAAATTGTTTTTTGCACTTTCAATTAATTCTTCCAAACTTGAAAAACTTTCGTCGCGGTAGTCAGGTTCTATCCAGAATATTTTAGGATAGAAGTTTTTATTGCCAATAAAGTCTTCTGATGAGGTACACAATTCGTTGCCAAAGCGAAAATCTACTCCTATTTCATCAGCCCATTTTCTGTATTTATCAGGCTCGTAAGGTGGATAGTGGTGTTTCCCTAACTTCAACTTACCTGATCCATGTTTAGTAATAGAACTCAATTCTATAGTACAATGTTTTGCAACATTATCATATTCCGATTTGAAAGTGCTAAAATCTCTAGTATTTTCAAGGTGAACACCAGCTTTATGTCCTCCTTCTTGCATCAATTGAGTAATATGTTGATTAGGAATAGTGCACATTCTAAAATAGAAATGACCAGATATTTTTTCATTATTGCAATGCTGAATAAACCTAGCTAATTGTGAAAGGTAATTTCTGTTAAATAGCACCCAATCTGGATACCAATAATTTTCACTTAACTTACTCCTAACGGCATTAAAGAAATTTGAATTACCGTAGGGCTTGTCAACATCTACTCTTAGAACAAGTGGCATAATGTTTTTATTAAATGGATAATCGAATTCCGTACCTTCTAAGGAATTCTATAAAATCTGAGCATATAGGATTCTTAGACGCTATGATTACGCTTTTATTAGTGTGAAAAACAATAGAAATCCCTTGTGCTTTTAGCTTTGTAATTTCGGTTTCTGAGATAGTTTTATTAACTAAGAAAATAATATCTTGTCGATTTACCCCTTCTATTTCATCAATAATAATTTTATTACTGCCAATGACTAATTGATTCCCTTCAATCTTATTTTGCATACCCGATTTGAAACTAAGATATTTTGAATACTCTGCTAGAATATGCAATGCTCGATCTGTTTTTTCTTCTTTAGATAATTTATCAATAGCATTTTCTTTGACCTTCTTTGCAGGTGAACCAGCAGCTACCACATTTGCAGCAACAGATTTAGTGACGGTAGAATTTGCACCGATAATAGCATTTTTTCCAATTGTCACATTTGGCATAATAAACACCCTCCATGGCAACCAAACATTATCTTCTATTTTAACTGGGCCATATGATATAGGTCCTCCATCTAAATAATCAGACCAAACGCCATGTGTAAAAATTAAGGTATGTCCTCCAATGCCAACATTATTACCAATATCAACACCTTCGCCAGTATCTATCCAACAAAACGGAAAAAAACGTGAGTGGTCACCCACTTTGAATATCGCATTTTCAGTATGTTCTCCATTAATTATGGTTAATGGAGAAATGTGAGTGTATTTCCCTAGAATAATTTTTGTTGCAGAAACTACTGATAAAGCTTTGATTTTCGAAGAATCACTAATATTGACTTCGTTTGCAGATATATATGCAAAAGGTCCTATATTAACTTTTTTACCGATCTTAATTTTTCGTGAAATAAGAATTGTTCCAAATCTAATTCGTGATCCAGATCCAATTGAGGCTCCCATCAACCTTCTAATAAATACATGAACAAATGATGGAGTTATTGAAAGAAAAATAGCGAAAATTTTCATAAAAAAAACTTCTGATTAGACTTTATAATGATTGAAGTCGTATATAGGCCGGATTTAAGTTTTTTTTGTTTACCAAGGCATTTTTCTTTTGCATAGCCGCAGCTATGGACG
>JAOZKO010000067.1 GCA_029935325.1 Bacteroidales bacterium | reverse complement strand
CCTGATTTTGCAACAAGTCTTGAAAATGTTTGGCTCCAACTTCCATCACTTAATACTCTAATATATAACTGATGTATTCCATCGCTAATAGCTGCAGTATTGGCAGTAAAATTCAAATCAACTTCGCTACCTTGTGTAATGCTTATTGCAGTTCCATTTCCGTGTCCTGGGTCGTTATCGAAATAGTATTCTGCCTTAGTGATTGTACCAGAACCTGCTTTTGCAACTAATCTAGAAAATGTTTGACTCCAGCCTCCAGCTCCTAATACTCTAACATAGAGCTGATGTATGCCATTACTAATACCAGAAGTATTAGCAGTAAAATTCAAATCAATATTGCTGCCGGGTGTAAAGTTTATTACAGTTCCGTTTCCATGCCCTGGGTCATTATCAAAATAGTATTCTGCCTTGGTAATTGTGCCAGTACCTGCTTTTGCAATAAGTCTCGAAAATGTTTGACTCCAACCCTCTGCGCTTTTTACCCTGATATATAGCTGATGAATGCCATCGCTAATGCCAGTGGTATTGGCAGTAAAGTTAATATTAACCAATTTGCCCGAGACAATGCTTATGGCTGTTCCATTTCCATGCCCTGGGTCACTATCGAAATAATATTCAGCTTTAGTGATTGTGCCTGAACCAGCTTTGGCAACTATGCGTGAGTATGTATTACTCCATACATTACCTGCTCTAACTCTAAAATACAGTTGGTGAATTCCATTAGTAAGCGTTGATGCGCTTGCTGTAAAGTTGAAATCCACATCGCTGCTTTGACTAAGCGGAACATTTATTCCATTACCATAACCAGGGTCGTTATCGTAATAATACTCAGCCTTATTTATGTTTTGAGAATATACCGAAGCACATATCCAAAACATGAATGCTATGTATAATATGGCTTTTTTCATATCTTATGCTTTTAAGTCATTCTTTAAGTTTCTTAGTAAAAACTTATAATTAATACTCTATTGTAATTTCCATTCTTTGAAATTGAGCATGCTAGGAGATAGATATGCTCTAAACAAAAAATTATAATATATCTAATAAAACTATATTTTTATAGATAACTAATCAATAAGCATTATTTACTCTGACTCTTAGCTTTAATATGAATTGGAATACCACTTGATGTAGCGGCACCTGTACTCAAATCCTCATAAATACGAGGGAAATACTTTGGAAAACCAGATAAAACATAGCTATAAACGCCCTCAAAAACACCAGCATCTTTGCTATTTAGGCAATAGCCTATTGCTGGAGAACCTGATGCTAGTTTGTATTTATTATCAGGACTGCCTGTATTAACAAATACTGCTGCAGCCATAACTGTACCCCAAATATTGGTTCCGCTTGGTTGTGTTTGTGTTATATTTGAGTTATAACTTGGGTATTTTACTACCACATTTCTATCAAAGGTGGAATTATTGGTTCCTAAGGAAAATACAGTGCCAGAAGTACAAATAATATTATTAATAACGCTGCAATCATCAGTTGAAATAGCTGAAGCAGTACTACTATATACAATAACATTATTTTCAATGGTTACTTGATTAGTATTACTTGAGCCTATAGAAATACGTCCGAGTACAATATTATTATATATATCAATAGATTTGGTATAATTTAGATATATACCATTATAAATATAGTTTTGGCGTACAATAATATTATCTTGCGAGGTATAATTACCATCATTTATTGTATTTATCTTACATCTTTCAATGGTTATGGAGTTGCAGTTATTAAATGTAATACCACTTGTAACCTGCATTCCAGTAATAGTACTTCCGTCCGAGCCAGAACCAAAAGTAATACTTACAGCAGAAGAAGGACTAGGATTAGCATAAGAGGTATCAACTTGGGTAAGGAAATAGCCAGGGCCAATAATAAACAACTGCTTGCTAATGGTAGCAGAGCCAACAAAGGCACCATTATCACAATAAATGGTATCGCCATTACTTACTGCACTGGTATCGTTTGCTTCTTGTAAACTAGTAAAATTGGCATCAATTCCAACTTTATTATTAATACGCCATGATGTGGCAAAAACGGTTTGAATAGCTAATAAGCTGATTACTAATAATGTGATTTTTTTCATGATTTAGTGTTTTTTATAGTGATTTATTTTTAATTTTCGTTGCGTGTAAAACTACATTATAATAAGCTCTAAAAAACATATATAGGTAGTTTAGATATGTTCTAAATAGTGTCTGGACAGATAGCACTAAATAGGATGCAATAGTCTCAGAAATATTTCCTGAAACTATTGCATTATCTATTTATTTAAGAGTAATTTGCATTGTTTTATGTTTGTATTATTAAGTGTAATAGTTTATTTCAAATGTTTATCAATATGAGCTTTCGCTTTTCTTGAATCAAGTTCGTCTGCTACTGCATTTGGTACACAGGTTTTATTAACAGGGTTCAAATAGGTGGATAGTGATTTTGCTAATACCAAAGCCACAGGAATACCAATTATTGAAATAAACAATCCAATTATTTGGAATATTGTTATTATAGTTAGAAATAAGCCAATAGGGAAATACAATATTCGTACAATAATACCGAATGATTTCCAAAGCTTGTTTTGATCTACGTTTAGGTCATCTTTACTGACCATGGAATTTGAAAATGGTGCCATCAAAAATTTTGATAATTGAATCATTCCCAATCCAATGGGGGCTCCAACAACTGTAAGCACTAATAGACTGCCTATTAGTAAAGTAATAAGTGAAGATAAGAATCCTAAAAAAGGGATATGCCATATTATATTTCCTAAAGTTTTCATATTTAAAGTTTTTAAATTTTATTAATTGATTTTTTTATTTAAATTATTTAGTTTTTTTATACTCCTCATTACTAATAAAAACAATTTTTGCAAACCCAATAAACTCACTCAAACTCCCAATGCTTCCAGAAATTTCAGCTTCAGCATCTGCCAAATATGGCCCGCCACCACTCAAGCTTGATGACATAGCTGTTGGTTTTCCAAGTGTATTTCCATCTTTATCAACGGCTTTGATATAACCAAAAAAGTATTTCTCATCTCCCCCATATTTGTTTTTTAGGTCTTCCTTGATCTTTACTTTTGCTTTTAGGTTTACCCTGCTTCTACTAGCTCCTGAAATTGTTATTTCCAAAACTTCGAATTTATAATCAGGATTATTATCAAAAGGAATAGGAGTAGTAAATTCAGCAGTTGCCATATATTCATCAATGGCATTATCAGCTTCTTCTTTCATAAGCTTATACTTTTTATCATACTCAAAAGCCTTTTCCATATCAGTGGCTTGCTTGCCTTTTTCTTTTAACTCATCCAATTGAGTATCGTATTTGTTTGCTAAAGCAGGTAGCTTACCTAAATATTGATTGTCAGAAAGACCTCCTCCTCCGCAGCTGCTAATTATTAGACCAAGTCCAATAAAGAACGCAAAAATAAAATTTTGTGATTTCATGATGTTTTGGTTTTTATGATTTAAATGATTAATTAATTGTGAGACAAAAATAAGCTCACAGCGAAGCGATTCCTAATTTTGTATGTGCGGATTTATAAATTGGGATAGGTTTTGGAGTTAGGAGTTGGGAATCTTGAATAGTGGGAGTGCGACTTTAAGGATTTGTCAGGAAATAAAGTGGTCAAAATTTACGAAGTTATTTTGTGCTTTAATAAGGCATAAAAGTAGCGAATAGCAACGTTTATTTAATATTTTTACAACGCAATTAAAGTGCAAAAGAACGAGTGAAGATGATTAGTTTATTTCTTGACAAGTCCTAAGTCGCGCCCCCACTAAAAAAATGGTCGGAGGATTGTTTTTGGAGTGTAATAAGAAAAAAGTAGCTTTTCATAAATTGAATTCTTCAATGGGGAAAATGCATTTTTCTCAAATTCAGCTCTTATTAGACATATAATAACTAGGTGTAAGTCCAGTAATTCGTTTAAATGCTTCATTAAAAGTAGATTTACTTTTATAACCACATTCGTGGGCAATGGCTTCAATAGTGTAGTTCTTATAATCTTTGTTCAGAATAATAATTTGCGCTTCTTGAATTCTGTACTTATTAATAAAAGCACTAAAGTTTAATCCAAATTTATCATTAATTATTTTAGAAAGATAGCTTGTGTTTGTTCCTAGTTCTTCTGCTAGTTTTGATGCTGATAAATCTTGCTGAAGAAAAATCTTTTCGTCATCCATTGCTCTATGAAGTGCTATAACTATTTTATCACTTATTTCGATAGGTATTACCTTTTTTAAAAGATCTTTTCGGTATGTAGCAGCCTGCTTGTCAGCCTCTAGCTGTTCTTTGTTCTTAATAAACAGAGTTTTATATGACTTATTCTTTTGGCGATAAAGAATCCACAAAAACAATATCATTATAAAAAATACTAGCGAGCCAATAGCAAGTACCACTATTGCTCTATTCTTTTGGTTGATTCGCTCTAGGTTGATATCATTTTCATGAGATATACGTTCAACATCTCTTTGTTTCGCCAAATTATCAAACTTTACCTGATATTCAATAAGAATACTATGGCTTTTTTTATTAAAAACAGAATCGTTAATTATAATAAACCTCTGATAATAATCATTGCTTTGCTGATGTAGCCCTTTAGCAGAATATAATGATGCCAATTGAAAAGCAATATCTTTTTCCAACTCCAAACTTTTCATTTCTTTGCTTAAGCTATCGGCAGACAAAAGGTAAATTTCAGCTTTTATCAAATTATTGATAGACAAATATGTTCTGCCCAATGATAGTTTAGTATTGCAAATGGCAAAGCTGCGTTTAGTACGATTAAATAGTTCAAGTGCTTCTAATCCGTATTTTAAGGATTTCTGATATTGCAATTGTTGAAAAGCAACAAGTGCAAGGCCATGTAATGCATTTGCATGTAGATAAATATCATTACATGCTTTGGCAGAATCAATGGATAGTTTAAAGTATTCTATGGCTATTTCGTAATTTCCTAAAGCTTTTTGAACATTTGCTAAATCAGCAGAAATTGAAGCAATATTGCGAGGTAATTTTAGTTTAGCAAATATCACATAGGCTTTATTAAACATTTCAAGAGCTTCATCATACTTTTCCCAAGAGTAATATGTTGCACCTATATTCATATAATCATTAGCAAGATTATTGGTAGAACCCAAAGAATCATCAATGGCTAAGGATATATTATAGTATTTTATTGCTGCATCATAATTTGATGATCGTCTGTAGTTAAGCCCAATATTATTATATAAAATTGCTCTGGTATAAGCGGAAATATCATTCCCGCTTTCCTTCAAAACTTGCAATAGAGCCTCATTTGAATATGCAAAATTGCCTAAATAAGTATGCGTATTTGCAATATTAATAAGGATAGCATAATAGCCCGAAGGTAACGACTCCTTGTCGATATAGAGCAATGCTTGTTGAAAATAAACCATCGATGAATCCAACTTGCTTTGCTGTTGCAACAACTGTCCTATATCGTTATAAACGCCTGCTATATCATTATTTTCATTTGTTTTTAGATAATAAAAAAGGCTCTTTTTATAGTAAACTAGAGTTGAATCATATTTATCACGATAATAGTAGCTGTCTGCCAACTGATAATAGGCCTCCCCAATTTGAGTGCTCTTATCACCTGCAATCGCTAGTTCTAGAGCTATTTTTGCAAAGTAATTTCCCGAATCTGGATTTATTTCATTGTATAGAGTTGCCAACTCAATGCAGTCCTCAGTATTTGCTTTGTTATTGTTGAATAATGTCAATAAACTATCAGTTTTTGATTGGCCAAAAGTCAATGAAAATATTAATGAAAAAATGAATAATAGAGTAAGTCGAGTTTTCATAATGTATGAATTATTAGGTTGGGGTCAAAATTAGGAAAAAGTTGAAGACGAAATATGGTTAATCAAATATCAATTGTGTAATGCCAAATTTATAGGATGGCTTGAAAGACTAGATATTTGTAAAAACACCAAGTTATTAGCAAAGTAGGTTGCTGTTTTCAAAAAAGAAACCTAAGATGAATTTGAACTCTATAGAAATGGTTGGAGGATTGATATTAGTACAGTATTATAATCAAAGGAGTTTGAAAAGGAATAACAATAGATTTTTTTTCCTCATTAAATTCTTTATCTAGGCCTAGGGCAAAATTGAATGATGAGAGAAATTCTATGAAAAACTAATAAAATACCTAAAATAGATTTGTGTTTTCTAGCACAATACTCCGTTAATGTTTTATATAAATCACACAGCCAGGTGATTACGGCTTTACGCAATAGCGTATAACATTCACAAAATCAACCCTTTGCGTTTTGGCGTCTTTGCGAGAAACACAAACTCAACGAAGTATTACTAGCAAGTACTTTCTAAAAAATATAATCCAATCCAATATAAAGTCCTGAATTACCATCCTGTGGATTTCCTGCCATGCCGTAATCTACAGCTATTATAAAATTATGATTCACTGCAAAATGCAATCCTAATCCATAACTCACATGCAAGCTTTCACCAGTATAATTAATTTCGGCTATATTTTCTTCTGCTGTTTTGCCGTAGGAGGCCGTAACTCCAGTTATATCAAGCTCATGAAACTGTACAACCTGCGCCACATCAGTAAAGCCACTTAGAGTAATGGAAAAGTTCTGGTTCATAACCACAGTATTCAAAAACGTATATCGTAATTCAATATTTCCGAGTACCGAACCATCTCCCACCACTCTATTTCTTTTTATCCCACGGAGGTTTTTTGCTCCTCCCAAACCATCTCTCACTGATTTAGAATCGAAATAGAAAGGCATCATATAAAATGGTATTTCACCTCCTATTAATCCTTGATAATTTAGTCGGTAGGCAAAAACAACTTTTTCCTTTACTAAAGTAAAATATTGGCGATGTGTTAATGATATTTTAGTTCCACTATAGTCATTCCCCAAAAAACCGGGTGCTGTAATTATCATTGCCTCCGACCAAATCCCTCTATTAGGGCTAGCTTCATTATCTCTTGAATCATATACTACTCCAAACTTAAGCATATTGGTAACTCCCCCTGAAATTTGATCTTGAGGAATTACTCCCCATTCCACATACCTATCGTAAAGTGAGGCAGTATCAGGTAATAGATCATCACCTTTTTTGCCATCATTAAGGTTTGCAATATCTACAGACGAAACCCCAATATCGTAATGAGAAAAACCTGCTAACCAACGAAAATTATCTCCAAATAATTTACCTTGAAAATCAGCTTTCATACGTAATAATTTCCTGTCGTGGCGGTAATACAATCGACTGATATATGAAGTGTCTTCATCATTCAAATACTCATCACCAAAGTAGGAATTATAGCCGTTAAAGCCGTAGAAATCAAGAGCTTTCTCGGTATAATAACTAAGTTCTAAATTCATTCTTCCATTAGGGATAAGAGTCCGATTATCATAAATCAAAATATTCTTCCCACTACCTTTTGTGGTTCTCGACCATTCCATAAAAACTTTATGATTATACATTGGGTAATTTGAACCATCACCATAATGATATACATTTAGAATAATACCATATAAAAAACCTAAGTCAGTATCATACGCTAGAGCTGGTACACCTCCAAAGCTAAATCCTGTCTTTATCTTCCCCTCTTTTTTGTTTTCTGCCCTTAATGTATCCGTTTGAGCCTTTAAATTTGAGGTCCCAAAACCAATTAATAATAGCACTGAAATACCGATAATAAGTTTGTTCATCATATGGATTTTAAATAAAATATTATACAAAACTAAAAAAAAATACCGTTAATAGCAAATTGATTTATAAATTTGTAGCCTAAATAATTTATAACTTTAGTATGAAACGATTCTTAAAGTTCCTTTTTTCACTTGTTCTGATACCGATAATTATTGTGCTTGGATTTTTGGCATATACTAGCTATAAAGATTATAAACCGAAGGCTGTAGAGATAATTTTTCAAGGAGAAAATAGTTCTGTTATCAATGATAGCGCAGAAGTAAGCTTGTTAATATGGAATTTAGGTTATTGTGGGCTAAATAAAGAAATGGATTTTTTTTATAGCGGAGGCGAGCAAGTTTATCCAACAAAAGAGGTGGTTAATAAAAACATATTAGGAGTAATGTTCGCTCTTAAAAAATTAGAACAAATCGATTTTATGCTTTTTCAAGAAGTAGATAAGCACTCTCAACGCTCTCATTTTACAGACCAAGTTAGTCATTTAGGCGAATTATTTCCTAAATATCATTCCGATTATGGACTAAATTACCTTGTACCTTTTGTCCCAGTTCCAATATCAAAACCCATGGGAGAAGTTAATAGTGGATTATTAACTTTGGGCAAATATACGCCAAGCAAAAGCATTAGGTATTCATACGATGGTAATTTCTCTTGGCCAAAATCATTGTTTTTATTAGATCGTTGCTTTTTGGTGAATCGCTATAAAGTAGATTCTGGCAAAGAGTTAATTATAATAAACACTCATAATTCGGCTTATGATGATGGAGGATTGCGTCAAGCGCAGATGCAACAAATCAAAAGCTATGTGCTGGCAGAATACCAGCAAGGGAATTATGTTATTGTTGGTGGCGATTTTAACCAATGCGCTCCAGGTTTTATAGCTGATTTTAATAGCGATAAAATGGATTTGATAGACAAACTTGATATTAGTCCTGAATTATTTCCTGCTGATTGGACCTGGTTTTATGATAATAAGGAGCCTACAAATAGAAGAAATAAAATAGCTTATATAAGGGGAGAAACACTCACAACAGTTATCGATTTTTACCTCTTATCTCCAAATGTGGAATCCTTAAGCATCCGCAATATTGATATGGGTTTCAGTTATTCCGATCATCAAGCTGTAATTGCAAATGTTAAACTAATTCCTAAAAGCCGATGATGGTATTACGATTAATACGAGAAAGCTACGTATTTGCTATACAGAGCTTAATGTCGAATAAGTTACAGACAACGCTTTCGTTATTAGGAATTACCATAGGAATATTTTCGGTTATTTCAGTATTTACGCTTATCGATTCTTTAGAATTCAAAATCCGAAGTTCGGTGAATTCTTTGGGGAATAATATTATGTATGTTCAAAAATGGCCTTGGCTATTTGGAGATTATCCTTGGTGGAAATACTATCAGCGCCCAGAACCAAATATTAAGGATGCTGATGCCCTTAGGCGAAATGTAAAAGGAGCAAGTCATGTGGGGTTTATGATTAGCACATCTAAGTCGGTGCATTACGAAAATCAACATATTGATAATGCCGTTATTGTGGCTTCATCAGATGAATATCAGCAAATTTTTGATTTCGATTTTCAGGAGGGGAGATATTTTTCGGCATTAGAAAGTGCTTCTGGTAAGCCTGTGGCTATTATTGGAGTTGATATTGCCGAGGCTCTTTTTAAGCAAATAAATCCCATTGGTAAAAAGGTAAAAATATTTGGACAAAAGCTAAGTATTATTGGAATATTCGAAAAGCAAGGCGAGGATATGTTTAATAATTCTCATGATAATAGAATTTTAGTTCCTATTAACTATGCCAGAAATGTAGTAAATATGCGATCGGGCAGAGTAAATCCTACAGTAATGGTTATTGCCGAGGATGGAGTCCCAAATGAGCGAATAAAAGATGATATTATAGCAACATTAAGAGCCACTCATCGACTTAAGCCCGCCGCCGATGATGATTTTTCCATTAATGAGATTTCTACTTTAAGCAGTAATTTTGATGGTATTTTTAGCACAATTGGAGTCATGGGCTGGTTTATTGGTGGGCTAAGCCTCCTTGTGGGAGGTTTCGGAATTGCCAATATTATGTTTGTAAGCGTTAGGGAAAGAACAAATCAAATAGGTATTCAGAAGGCTTTGGGAGCAAAAAGTTTTTTTGTGCTGATGCAGTTTCTTTTTGAATCAGTTTTCCTATCTTTGTTTGGTGGTATATTAGGACTAGTGATAGTATTTATTGCTGTACTCATCGCCCGCTTTGGTTTCGATTTTGAGCTAATAATGAGCTTTAAAAATGTTTCTATGGGAATAATGGTGTCACTTTTGATAGGCCTTGTGGCTGGAATGATACCAGCATATATAGCTTCCAAAATGAGCCCAGTAGAAGCAATCCGTAGTGTTTAGAAATTATTAATCGGTAGTGTTTATTTTACAAATTATTAATATAAAGCATTACATATATTACTGACCTGAAGGGGTCAAATATGAATAGCCATGGGTGCAACCCATGGATATGAATATGAGTTATTGAGGTTTTGGCGGTATTTTTGCTAGATGCTGAGTGATTTTCATTTATTTTTAAATGAAAATTGTATCGAAGTACAGCAAAAATAGTGACAAAACACAGCTCTTTAATCTATAATAAACAGAGATTGAAGAGTTTAATTTTAGATTTTTACAAATTATTTATAATTATGAAGTATATAGCAGTAATATTAGTATTTTTCTTTGGTTGGTTTGGTGTAACTCCATTCTCGGCCATTCTTTCAACAGAGCAAGTATCTTTTGGAGGAAGAGCACAAAGTGGTAAAACAGTTCAATATCAATTGAAATTTATAGCTAAGGCACCTTCAACAAAGTTGAGCTTTGACGGTCTTTGGGTAGGAGTAAATGAGGTTGAAATGGATGTATATGCAATTACTATGGGTGACAAAAAATTAAGCACTTTTGAAAAAGGTGATACAGTTTATATTAACGCATATCAGCGACATTTACCAAATAAGGAGGGATCTTTAGAATTGTCGAAATATAGCTCAAAAGCAGTACCTATAGAATATAAGGGTAGAGCTGTGTTGCAATATAAGTTTAAAGGCAAAACAAAGTATTATACAATTGAGGAGTTCAAAAAATTACCAAAGGTATATTACCCATAGTATAAGATGTCTCCAAAACCAAATAAGTCAGTTGCGAATTTCCTTAAAAGCTTCGGTTATGCTTTTAAAGGATTAAGTTTGATGTTTGTGAAACAACGCAATTTTTATGTGCATATAGTAGCAATGCTAATTGCTCTTACTGCTGCTTTTTACTTTCCTTTATTAAGTTCCGAAAGAGCTATTATTATATTAGTTATAGCTATAGTTCTTGCTGCAGAGATATTTAATACCTCCATCGAAAAGCTTACAGATATAGTGCAGCCCGAATTTGATGAAAAGGCTGGTCAGGTAAAGGATATTGCTGCTGCTGCTGTGCTATTGTTGGCAATTGCGTCTGTTGTAATTGCTATTGTAATTTTCTGGCCATATATCATAAATGTATTTAGCTAAGTCTGATATTTGGAAAAGAATAGAACACTGATGACACTGATTAGACTGATTGACGTAGATTTTAATAATATCTTGGTGTAATTCGGCATAGGTTTCTTAAAAGCAGAGGATAAAGCGCTGACCCTGAAAGGGTAAAATTGGAAAAGAATAGAACACAGATGCCACTGATTAAACAGATTGACGCAGATTTTAATCATGTCTTTTGTAATTCGGTATT
>JAOZKO010000296.1:3172-3595 GCA_029935325.1 Bacteroidales bacterium | reverse complement strand
GCTACGACCAGTACTATGAAGGTAGGTTTGGTATGAAGACATTCCTCGATAATGATAGTTCATTCAACAACTTTAAAGAGGATCTATATTACAATAAAGATACTCAAACTATTATTGCACTATTGCCTACTCCTGATGAAGATTGGGCAGAAGAATCACATGGCTTTATGCTTGAAGTTACTAAAGATTTAGAATATGATGGTATAGATAGTATATTGCAGGTTTACATAGGACATAACGTATTCCTTGAATATGATACAATCCATGAGTTTACTAACTGCACAGATAATATGCTCTTTGGTGGTTATACCGAGAACTGGAAACTTGATAATACTTATATTGATACATCATGGAATATTATTCCTGAGTCCTATACTGTCATGCCTGCTATCAAAGGATGGATGAATGGTATGACTGAACGGT
>JAOZKO010000296.1:0-3162 GCA_029935325.1 Bacteroidales bacterium | reverse complement strand
GTATATGATTGGGAAACAATAATGAATGGTGCATCGAGCAGTAGTAATGTGCCCAGTGGTGTGCAAGGTATTTGCCCAAGCGGTTGGCATTTACCAAGCGATGAAGAATGGAAAATATTAGAAGGCAATACAGATACCCAATTTGGTGTTGGTGATAATGAATGGAATGGAACAGGGTATAGAGGATTAGATGGTGGAAAACGTTTAAAAACCATAACAAGTTGGAGTTCGAACACAGGTACTGATGCTGTAAACTTTTCTGCACTTCCGGGTGGTTATCGCTCCTCATCCGGAGGTTTCTTCTATTTAAGTAACAATGGTTACTGGTGGTCAACTACTGAATCTGGTTCTGAGTATATTTTTTATCGTTTACTTGGTTCTAATTATCATAAAGTAAATCGCAGCAATCTCAGTAAGGCTAGCGGTTTAAGTGTCCGATGCCTAATGGATTAAAGGCTGTTTCTAATAGTAATTTAGGTGTAATAAGCTCAAGTAAATGAACCAAATCATTAAAAATTCCAAATAAAATCAAATAAAAGCGCCAATGTATTTTTGCCTAAAAAAATAATTGACTTTTCTTTAGAAGATTTGTCACAAAACTAAAATACCAGGTACATAATATCAAATACGGAATTGTAGGCTTTATCTACAATCAACTAAAAAAACATAATGTTAAAAATTAAAAGTTAAACCATAAAAATAGATGCTGCATTAGCTTCTCAGATAATTAAAATTCAAAAAAGATGAAAAGACTATTAATGTTGATGCTGATGGCACTCTCGTTGAGCGCCTCAGCAAAGAAAATGGTGTTTGTTATGATACAGACACCAAGCAACGCTGGTTATGACCAGTACTATGGTGGCAAATATGGGATGAGGACATTCCTTGAGAAAGATACTAACTATGTGTATGTAGACAATAGAATATATTATTCCTCGCTTAATAACTATTATATTATACTAGAACCAATTGATGATAAAGACTGGGCTGTTAGTACATATGATTTTATTATTGATTGTAATAACCATACAGCATATATAGGAGCAGATAGTACACTACATGTTTATGTAGGACATAACGTACTGCTCGATGTTGATACAATATATCAATACCATGGCTCAAGGGATAATATGTTATTTGGGTGCTATACAGAGAACTGGAGGTTAGATAATACTTATCTTAATACTACCAAGATGATTGCTCCTGAAGCATACGCTATTATACCTGCTGTTGAAGCATGGGCAAATGGTGAGAGCGAGTATTATATCCGCAGACAAGCAGCCAAAGGATATTCAGAATTTCAAGAGATTCCATTTGATCAGGCTAAATATATATTTGGATTACAATGAGAGTATATAAACGGCGTAAGCACATTTTCCCCACTAGTATAAGAACCAGGAGAATCTCAAGAACTTCGAATCGTAATATACTTGAGTAAATTGCGTTAAAACTAAAATAAAAAACAAACATGTTTAGGAAAAGTATATTCATATTAGTGTTCTTGTTATCTGTTTCTGTACAATTATTATCACAGGACACCGTCAAAGTTTTTGTTGCCCTTTGGGACAGCCCTCCAAAGTCTGATTTATATTGGGGAAAACTGTATGGCATAAAGACATATTTTTCAAAGGATAAGGATTGGGAAGTTGTTGGCAGCAGCAATCCGGGCACAAAAATCCAGGAGCGCATTATCTTCTATAACAGCAAACTAAAACTCTATGTGGATGCCATGGCTTATCATACTGATAGTATAAAAACAACAATTACAGATTTTGTTGAATACACTTACACAGCTGATACAAATGAACTGGTAATTTACGCCGGCCATGATGGCTTGATGGATTTTACTATTGATGTTGAACCCGGCAAAAATAAATGTGATGTTATGGTTTTTTCATGCATCAGCGATTATTATTTCTCACCATGGGTAGAAATGATATTGTCAACCTATACGCTGATGGCTCCCGAAGCATATGTTGTTATGGCGGCAATTGAATCATGGGCAAACGGGGATAGTGAAAAAGAAATCAGGAAGAATACAACAATGGCTTACGCAAAATATCAGAAGACCCCAACTAAGATGGCTGAACACACATTTTTCGATATCAAATAAAAAGATCACAAATCCCCACTTACAAAGCCACATCCTCAGGCTTGCGATAGTATTGTTAGTGTAATACATTTTTTCCTCTCATTTGCCACACTAACATTGACGAATATTATTGAGTATTTTATCCCAGTAAATTTATTATGAATTTCCGAATATTATGTATTTTAGCAATCGTGTAATAACCATAATAATAATGAAAGCAGAACCTCAAAATATCTATCTCCTTATTACAGATACTTCATAAGGCAGAATACTATGCCCAAAGTAGAAATAAGAGCCAGTTAGTGGTTGTTATTCTGTAGTCATGGGCAAGGCTGTCTGAAATAGCAAGTCATTATAAATCAAAGCAGAATTATTAATCGAAAAAATTTTAAATATGGATGGTTCAAATGCAGCTCAAAATTTACTTAACAGAACACTTTCAAGTGGATTTAAGGAAGAATTAGATGAATCTTAAAAATATGAAATCTATCTTATTGATATTATTTATCATCAGTATTTCAGTAAATATTGAAACTGAACAATTGCTTGAAATCACTGATTGCAGTTACAAAAACATCAAATTGCATGGCAGGGTTCAATTTGTTGAGAGTTTTCCGGACTTTAAAATAAAAATTGTAGAAAGTTTTCCTGATTTACGTGTTCAAATTGTAGAATCGTTTCCAGATAATTGTGGTGAATGGGAAGTTGTAGAGTCATTTCCTGATTTTAAGGTTCAGATTGTAGAGTCATTTCCTGATCTAAAAGTTCAATATGTAGAATCATTTCCGGGGAAGCCATAGTGCAACAGCAAGGAAATTAGCAGTAATAATCTGGAATATGCTTGCAAAAGGTGAGCAATATCAGCCTCCAACCGAATATCTGTTTCTTGACCAAAAAAGAAAACTGAGATTAGTGTCCCGAATTAAGAAAAATATTGCTAAATTTGACATCAAACCGCAAGATGTTGGGTTTGATAAATTACTGAATACCAGTACTGAAATTTGACGTTAGTTGGAATCATAAGAAACATCCCATTATCAGAAAAACAAGAAAAATGTTATTGATATGAG
>JAOZKO010000066.1 GCA_029935325.1 Bacteroidales bacterium | reverse complement strand
AGACGCCAAGACGCAAAGTGTTGATTTTGTGAATATTATACATTATTGCATAAAGATGTAATCGCCTGACTGTGTGATTTATATAAAACATTAACGAAGTATTAACTTGAAGAAAATAGAAATATAAAAATTACAAATCAATCATTGTACGACTAACAGTATGACTTGGGAAAATAAAGTTAATACCGAAATGGAAGTTGGTATATCTTACATCATCAGGTGCAAATATTCCATAAAGATTATCCGTTACAAAGTAAACTTGAATTGGTTCGAAGTTAGCAACAACACCTACACCTAAGTTAAAATAGCTACGATTAAGTATTGAATAATTTGCTGTAACTCCAAAATTACTATTAAGTTGACGGTAATAAGATGCTGTGAAAGATGGTCGAACAATACCATTAAAAATCTCTAAACGAACTAATGCGCCCACATTATCGACAGTACTTAGCTGGTAGTTTGCTGCAAGATATACTTTTGCTGTAAGAGGCACTTTAAACTTACCTACACTTTCTTCAATATTAAATAAATCAACTATGGAATCCTGAATATCGATCCACATTTGCTCCTGCTCAGCTTCATCCAAACCTTCAAATTGGTTTACATCTATTCCGCGATACGAAACATCAGCTTCTGACGAATATGTTTTTAACCAGCGGTCGTATTGAATATAGCCTAAGTCTAATACTGAGGCTGAGAAAGTCCATTGATCATCCATCTTAAAAGTTGCTCCTAAATCCAATCCAAAACCAAGATTCGAGCCATAGAAACCATATTCTCCCCAGCTTATTTCTCCAGTAGTATCTTTTTTGTTAGTTGGTATAGATGTATTTACAATTATATTCGAATGAGTATTAATATAATAGTAATCTTCGGTGGTAAGTAAGCTTACATCCATTTTCTCGGTATGAATGGCTGACTTGCCAAATAGAACCTTTACTTTAGCACCAAAATTCCACTGCTCGTTAAAATCATAAGCAGCACCAAGTGCGTATTCTCTATAGTGAATTGCTTTAAGTGCCAGTGGTGAAAAATCAATAGATTCACCAACATAATCAGCATTACCGTTGGCTGCTACTTCAATCAAGCTTTTGGAATAAAAAGCATTTACATCAGTAATATCTGAAATAGATGCCGAGAAGTAAAACTTCTGCCAACGCATACCAATGTTCAACCACTGATCTATTGCTCTTGAATTAATATTATTTCCATCTTTTACATTTTTTAGAATTGTAGATGGGCTTATGGCTAGGGAATCACTTGCTGTAGTTTCAAACATCTGATTATACTTTGCACCACTAGTGCCTAAGGCACCTTGAACAGATGACAAAGCTGGAAAACCAAAATGGTATTGGTAATCGGGCATAAATGCAGGGTTCGACAAATTAGTTTGAGGGACTAATTGCATATGATATATTCCTAAATCGTATTGTGCAGACAGTTTGCCTCCTATTGACAACAAAAGGCCTACAAATACAACTGAAATTATGTTTTTTAAACTATTCATTATAAATCCTTTTATCATCAATTATTAATAATCTTTAGTATAATTACCCTTGGCTGATAGCTCAACGGAAATTTTATAATCGCTATATATTTTCACTACTTTACTTCCCTGATCGTAGGTTGTAGCAGTGGTAGAGATAATCATTTTTTCAGCATTCTTCAAATTATCCAATTTACTATTCGACATTTTAACAGTAATCATTTGGTGAATAGGAATGGATGTGCGATAATCTGGCGGAGGGCCAGGAGTAGCAGCTTCAAGCAGCTTATCTTGAGAATCAAAAATAGAATCATATACAACGCCATTTGAATCTGCTAAGTATAATTGTAATATAGCCTCCATCGGAAAATAATTAAGTGTATTAATGTTCAAATCAATACTTTCAATATCATCCCAAGCAAACATTTCACTAAAGTCAACTGCGGTAGTATCCTCTAAAGTAAACTCCAATGCTCTACCATAAAGAGGTATTTCCAATTCAAGGCTAACATTAACACCACTTGTATCTAAAAGGAAATTAGGAAGAATGGCTGCAGTTGGGTTGGAAAGAACAGTACCTTCATATACTAATTTCTGTGGATTAAAATTAACAACATCCACAATATTTGAATTTGTAGAAGTAAAAGTTACATTAGTTGTATCATAACCACCTACATTGCTAAAATCAGGATAATTAAGAGGTATGGTAGGAAGCAATGAACTTAATATATCTTTTTGAACGCCTTCTTTTTCAACATATAATTTACTGAAATTCATATCCATTGGCAAACCGTAAGTGTTTCTGAAAACCATTTTCAATATTGGCTCTTCAACAATTATTTCGCTATAATGTAAATTATCAAAAATCCCTATAGCTATTGATGATTCACTAATATTTAGTGTATGCTGATTGAAATAACCAAAGGCTTGAAAATAAGTTACCGATGACATGGTTTGCTTAACACTTACTGTATATGGTGAGTTATCGGATCCATTTCCTTTTTCCACAAAAACTTTGATATACTCCTCTACGATATTCGAATTGCTTCCATTTTTATTAATTACCAAAAAGTAATCCTTTAACTGAAATGTTTTAGTCACGGTAGTTGAAGTACCACCAGTATAAGGAATAATAACTTTTTCAAAGAATGTTTGACCTGTATTACCATATTCAGTCATGGCAGGAATAATAATATCAACTGAACTATTATGGTTAAGGTTTGTAGTTATTTCAATTGTAAGTGTACCTGATTTTATTAAAATACTATCAAGTCTTTCATTGCTATTTGTTACAAACTTAGATTCTATAAGGAATATTTGGGAATGACTATTTCCAGGGAATAGGTTTGGCGGAAGTACAAATGCCAATGTTGTATCATTTGATTGATCCGGAAAATTAATTATTTGATCTGCTAAATCAGAAATAGTATCTCCACGATATACCAAACTCAATAAACCATCAGGGTATTCCTTCCAGTTTTCGTCATTAGCCTCCACTAATTTCGACATATTTAGGTCGCCATAGAAAATCGGAGCTGCCAAAGTTGGATTCCATGTTCCACCGCTTATTTTGTCTAAACCCAGTCGCTCCTTATAGCATGAATGCATTAATACCGATGCCAATATCATTGTTAGCAACAGTTTGAAACGATTATCTTTATTATAAAATTTCATATTCATATTAATTTATTTTCCTATGTCGTGTTATATTGATATAGCTCACAAAAAGAGGATAAAATTAAACCTTTTCACAACACTAAACAAATTATTTTAACAAATAGTTGCTTATCACCCTTCCCTTTGCTGTAATAAGACGCATAGATTGGGCATTTGTCGCCTTATAAACTCTAAAATTTTTACTTGCTACATATTCGTCTTTCTCCTTAAAGTCACCATTAGCATTCAAAAATACATAGTGCTGATTTACTGAATTATAAGCCACTACTCCACAACTATCACCAATGATATTCTCTATAAATTGAAAGTTTGACAATGCATATTCTTCTATCGATTTAGACCATAATAATTCTCTTTTTTGATTGTATGCATAAAGGGTATTTAAGTCATAAAATAAATAATCTTTTTGTCCATCATAGTCAATATCTATAAGAGTAAAATAGTGATCTCTGGTAAAATCGCGCACCAAAAACTTCTCAACAGCACCTTCTTTGTCAATTATTATTATTCTTCCCATCAAGTCTGTAGTCACCAAATTCGACTGTAGCTTATAAAATGAAGTTTTAGGATTATTAGTAAAAGCAAGCTTTGCTTCTATTCTAGCATCTCCTCTTCTATTTGAGAAAACCACATTTCCTGCCGTATCAGTAAGAAGAAGGAAATCCTTTGTTCCTAGTCTGAAATACTGAATTGGTGAATTAACTAATTGAGGCATGCTAGGCATATTCCAGCCGTAAGTTTCCTGCCCATCAATTTGATAATTATGAATAATTCCATCGGCTTGAGGAATAATTATTCTATAATTCTTCTTCAGGTCGTAATCCATTACACTTAGTGATGCTGTAGCATCTGAACTTAATGCAATAGGATAATCTTCAACTTTATTACCATTAACATCAAACATATAAAGGTGTTTTGCTGAATTAAAAACAAACTGAAATTTGCCATTTTTATAAAAATCTACAACTTCAACATCACCTATAGGTAATTCTGCAACTGGTATTGCCCAAACAATTTTCCCCAAATGATTGATACGATACATCAGGTTGTGATCATCAAAAACCAAAATATCTTTTTTATTGGTTTGGTGATTTTTGATTATAAATGGACCTTTAATAAAATTATTATCAAGAGCTACTTGCCAGGACACCTCATCTTCATCCTCAACCCATTTGGTACTATTCAAATTTAAGGATGTAAAGGCTCCATTTTCCTGTACAATAAACTGAATTACAATATCTCCAAACTCGTTAAGGTTCATTGATGATGATTGTAAATAACTTACTATTTTAGCATTTAAGAATGATTTGAAAATATTATCATATGCATGCATATTAGAATAAATCATCAAATGTGCTTGTGAGTTAATTTTATCAGAGAAATCATCAAATCCATCTCGCCTTGCTAGAGTTCTTTTAATTAGAATATTATCAATATACTTTTTGAGAATAGACGGGGAGTTTGCAAAAACAACATAATCATCTACTAATACATAATAGTTCTGCTGTATTGAGTTAAACATTTTCCCAAAAACATTTGACAATAAATATGGTAATGGAATAAAATGAATATTATAAGTACGATACTGAATGGTATCCATTTCTATATTCTTGAAATTATGTGCTATAACATTCAATTTTGATAATGTTTGACTAGCTTCCTTTGAGTCATAAGTATTCATTAAAGCAAAGCTCTCATTATTATTTTTGTTTGTTTTAGAGCTTAAAATACAATATGCCAATTCAGATTTAATCCATGGATAAAAATAATCACGTATATCAATCATTAGATCAGCCTGGTATGACTTCACAGATCTTTTATTCTCTACACTAAAATCACCATTAGATTTTTCCAACAAATAATCATTAAGTTTATTTGCTCCTTGATAATAAACAAATGCTGTTTGTGCAGGAATATGGTCAAATATTTCTACTGTTGTAGCATCATAGTTTCTAAAAGTACTTAGCATACTTGGAATAGTATCAGATTCGAAGCTAAAACCATTAAAGCTAAAATGATTTTCGCTTTGATTAAAATCTAGAACAGTAAACTGACTTAAGCTCCCCAACTGTTTTATAATATTTATATCCTCTTCATTTGCAAAATCAGCAATAAGGCGATACATATATTGGTAATTAATAAATATGCTTGCTGAAGCATCCTTGCCAGAAATTTTAAGCATCCGAGCAACATTCTTCTTTTTTAATTCGCTATCAATTTCTTCTTCCAAAATTATTTTCTCGATTAATGGACCATAATTACAAATACTTACAACTCCATGTTTATACCGAATATGATATTTTGAATCTGAATTATCAATATCTAATATATAAATTTCTTCCCCTTCAAACTTTCTCTTACGAAATACTCCAAATTGCGAAAGCTGATTCTCTAGACCTGTGACATTAAACTCTTGCATTGTTGAAAAACTAAGAAGTCCTTTAAACTTTTTATAGCCCACAAAATGGATTGAATAATAAGCCTTTACAGGCTCAATGGATTGAGGAAAGACAGCAGCAATTTTAATATACAAACTATCGAGGCTTTGTAATGAATGTACTAAGCTCTGATCCTTCATTATTGAGCTCCACAATTCGGAATTAGAATTCAGTTGTTCTTTAAGCTCATTATAATCTGCCGAATAAAAAACTATTGCTGCATTTTCGGGCATTACATACAGAGCGTCAATAGGTTCGTCCTTGGCCTGAATATAAAATATATAGGCATAATAAGATACTGCAGCAATTGCTACTACAATAATTATATAGAGAAGGTATTTCAAAAATTTCATTCAAATAAAGTTTAATACTTACAAACAAAAGCAAGACAATATAAATTTATGTAGCACAACAACTAATAATCAAATCTTATCAAATTGATACCGTACCACATACAACTTATTATTCTTCTTTTGCGAAAAATCAAAGATAAAAAAAATACGTTTACATACTAATGTTAGCTTAAGAAAACTCTAATTATTTTGCTGCACTATTGCAAAAACCAATTACCTTTGACATCCTAAAATAACATACTATGGTTAAAACAAATTCAAGAGATCAGATAATCGAATTATTAGCAAATAAGTCGGTAACAAAGTATAAGGTTTATGATAATACATTACAAACCTTTGAATTAATGAAGACTATATTAAAGGGAATCGCTAAGGAGGCTAAAGAGGAATTGTCAAAGCAATCAATTGATATACCGGTTATATATACCGAAAGGAGTAAATACGAAGTAGAATTAAAGATTGCTGGAGATTTGCTATTATTCTCTATGCATACTAATATTTTTGAATTTCCAAAGGCACATGCCGTAATGCAATCAGGCTATGTTAAAAAAGACCCATTAAGGTCCTATTGTGGAAATATTAGCATTTACAATTTCCTTGCCGATTCATTTAAGTTTAACCGCATTAATGATGTCGGCTATTTAATTGGGCGTGTATTTATTAACTTAGATAGCCATTTCATTGTAGAAGGCAAGCAAAAACTAGGCTTTCTGTTTAATGATTTTGCAAATCAAAAGACAGACAAAGAAGCCTTGACAAATATTATTGAATCGGCGTTGAAATACGCCATAGAATTTGATTTATTAGTGCCGCCATTTGAGAAAGTTAAGATTGTTAGCGTTCAAGAGATGAATAATATAACTTCTAGCATAAGTTTAAAAACAGGCAAAAGACTGGGTTTCAACTATAAAGCAGGCTCCTTAGATACAAAGTAGAAAAAATAGATTTTTTTTACAAAAAAGTTTCGAGGGTATTAAATAAGAATTATCTTTGCAGTCCAATTTTTGGGGAAAATAAACTCAAAAAAACGGTCCGTTCGTCTAGGGGTTAGGACGCCAGGTTTTCATCCTGGTAACAGGGGTTCGATTCCCCTACGGACTGCATTTTTTTAACTTAAATCAAAATTCGAGAATGGCTAATCATAAATCTGCAATAAAGAGGATTAAAACAAGCGAAAAGAAAAGAATTAATAATCGTTATTATTCACGTAGCATGCGTAGCGCTGTTCGTAAATTTCGCGGGTTAACAGATAAAGTTGAAGCAACCAAAGGACTTCCTAAGGTAGTATCAATGATTGATAAAAATGCTAAGCGTGGTATCATTCATAAGAAAAAAGCTGCAAACTTGAAGTCTAAATTAACTAAGATGATTGCTAGTTTATAAGCTTAAAATATTTTTTTATAAAAAACCGATTCTTAAGAGTCGGTTTTTTTTATGTCCAGCAATTTTTAATTCCCTTTTAAGAGCTCAATTTATCCACAATCTGAATAATACAAACCTTAAGCTTTTTTCACATTTAGTTTAGGATAAAAAAGCTTATTTTTGTTCTCATTAATAAATTAAAATATTGTACTTATGAAAAAATACGTACTTACTCTGTTTCTAGGCATACTTTTTATTATGCCCGATATTACTGCTCAAAACGTTAAGGCATATCTAAATTATAATGAGTTTTATTCACCAAAGGATGGCCCATATATTGAAACATATGTTGCTATAGAAGGAAGCAGTTTGCATTGGGTAAGTACTGACAATCAGCAATACAATTCACAAGTGGAACTTACTGTTATATTTAAGCTTGACAGTCAGATAATTGCCTTCGCCAAAGATATAATAAAAAGTCCAGAGGTTAAAGACTCTGCCGGAATGCGAGATATATTTATGCATACAAATCGCTTTCAATTAAAAAATGGAGATTATGATGTCAGTATTAAACTTGACGATATTAATGATACTCTAGATGCTTTTTTCACTTCTACAAATTTGAGTATTAATAAGGCGACTGATAGCGTTTTTATTTCATCAATAGAAGTATTTAACCACTATAAAAAATCTGATAAAACCGGATTAAACATAAAAGGAGGATATTATTTATCTCCAAATATTTATAATTTTCTGCCAGAAAAAGATAGCACATTAAACTTTTATGCAGAGATTTACAATACTGAACCAATTTTAGGAAGTAATAATCAATATTTGCTCAAATATTATATAGTAAATAATGAAAGCAATGTAGTTGTTCCGTCGTACCTAAGGTTTAAGCGGATGAATACAAAAAAGGTTGAAGTGGTACTTAATAAATTAGACATTAGCAATCTACCTTCAGGTAACTTTAGTTTTGTAATGGAAGTACGAAGTCGTGAGAATAAATTAATGGCAATAAGCAAGTATTATTTCCAAAGGGAAAACAAAAATATTAAGATGGATATTGATGATATTGCGGCTGTTAGCATAGCCTCAACTTTTGCAGAATTAATTACAGGCAAAGACACTTTATCAAGTCTAATTAACAGTTTATCTCCAATCTCCTCTTCAACAGAAAAGACATTTGCAACACAGATTATAGACAATGAAACAGAATATGTAATGCAACAATACCTTTATAGTTTCTGGGAAAAACGAAATCAGAACGACCCTTATACTGCTTTTAAAAAATACATGGATCTAGTTAAGCAAGTGGATGAAGCCTATGGCAATAGAGTAAGGAGAGGTTATGATACGGACAGAGGCAGAGTATATCTGCAGTATGGCGAGCCTAATTCAATTGCTCGTGACTATAACGACCCTTCTGCATATCCATATGAAATCTGGCATTATTATGAAGCTCGGAATCAAAGAAATATCAAATTTATTTTCTTCAATACAGACTTAGCTAGTAATACATTTTACCTTTTACATTCAACAGCTATTGGAGAACCAAATAATTATCAATGGAGATTATTCTTAAGAAAGCGTGATAAAGGATTCTTTTCTATTGATGATGAAGGCTCAGGTGCTGATGATTGGGGAAGTAATTATAATAGATATTACGAAACACCTAGGTAAGGGTTTGTAAGTTGATTAGTTGATACACTCGTAAAACTTTTCTTAGGTCTTTATTATTTGATTAAATATTATATATTTGCGCTTTGAAAAAATTGATATTAATTTGAACAAGAAACCACAAATAAAAGTAGCAGTAGTCATTCTAAATTGGAATGGCAGGAAATTTCTAGAGAAATTTTTACCCTCTGTCGTTAAATATAGCGATGGTGCGGAGGTTATAATTGCCGATAATGACTCTAGTGATGATTCTGTAGATTTTCTGAAGAATAATTATCCTGATTTGCGTATTATTATAAACACGGAGAACGGAGGCTATGCCAAAGGTTATAATGATGCTCTTGCATTAATAGATGCAGAATACTTTGTACTCCTTAATTCGGATATTGAAGTTACCCCAAATTGGGTGATGCCAGTGATTGATGTAATGGATGCTGATACAACAATAGCTGCGGCACAACCTAAATTAATTGCCTACAATCAGAAGGATGAATTTGAATATGCTGGTGCGGCTGGCGGCTTTATCGACAAATATGGGTATCCTTTTTGCCAAGGTCGTATCTTTGGGCATTTGGAAAAAGATTTGGGACAATACGAAGATATAAAAGAAATATTTTGGGCATCAGGAGCATGTATGTTTGTTCGTGCATCAAAATTTAATGAAGTAGGAGGATTGGATAATGACTTTTTTGCTCATATGGAGGAGATTGATCTATGCTGGAGACTAAAAAACAGCGGTTATAAGATTCAATACATCCCCTACTCTAAAGTGTATCATGTTGGTGGAGGAACCCTTCCCAAAGGAACTGCCAGAAAGACCTATCTTAACTTCAGGAATAACTTCACTCTTCTATTCAAAAACCTCCCTAAAAATAGAATTGTAAAAACCTTTATAGCAAGGCTAGTACTGGATGGTGTAGCAGCATTGCGTTTTCTTAGTGAAGGGAATTTAGGAGATACATTTGCTGTTTTAAAGGCACATATGTATTTCTATACTCATATCCCACAGATACGTAAAAAACGGAATCAATACCATCAGAATAAAGTATCAATGATTTACGAAAAGAATATTGTAATTGAGCATTTCCTTAAGAGGAAATCTAAATTTACTGAGCTTGACCAAAGTAAATTTAGCAAATGAGATATGGATACTCAGAAGTATTATCATCAAAGCTTTAATGCAGCAATAAATCAAAAATAGGCAGCATTAGTGTCTAAATATTTTATTAGACGACAATACCTCTATTCTCTACCCAAATTTCCTTTAATGATATTGAAAAAATCTTCTTTTACACCTTTTACTTTAAAGAAATAATATAGACCTGTACCTAATGATATAAATCCAATAAAGAAGAAAACATATAATGAATTCCCAACAAGTTTGATTTTCTTTACATCCAATATATAAGTATAGTAATCATAAGAGGCATTATCATTAGTATTTAAACTAATTACACCACCAACGAAGGTAGTATCCACAATATCAAGTGAGTCTCTATAAACCAAATTATTTTTCATAAAGAAGGTGTCTCCTTTCATAAGGTCTCTATCTACGACATGATTATAGCTTATAGAGATAGTATCATTACTTTCAAAAAATTCACCTACGGCATAAAAATTACTTATCATAATCATTTTACCAGATTCAACTGTTTTATCAACCACCAAAGTATCATTTGCAATTATCATGGTAGCATTTGTACTTTTAAATTGAGTAATTGGATGCAAAGTACTCATATTAAAAGCTGCATAAATTCCTGCAGAAATCAATATAAAAGTAAAAACCATCACGTTCAAATAACCTAGAATATCACCAAGTTTTCTACCTTTCACAGCATCCTGTATATAAGCATTTAGTGGAATTTTAAAGAAGCCAGCAAAAAAAGCTGCTGTAAAAATCATCACCATAAATAGGTTTGTTGTAGGGTTAATAAATACAATTAAGAACATTGTAATTCCTAGACCTATACTTCCAATAATCACATAACCAAGGTGAACTCTTTTACCCGACAACCAACCAGTTAGAATAGCACCTACGGCAATTCCAATTGCAGTAACAGACATGATAACACCAGTCATCGTATCACTTTCGCCAAGTACATTGGGAGAGTGATCAGCTATATTCATCTGAATCATTGAACCTATTAACCAGAAGAGAGAGAGTCCAAAGATGGCATCATTTACTCCTGGAAAAAAATTTGAAACCTTAAACTGCTTATAAATAAATAGGAATGGATTTAGAGTATCACCTGTACTTTCTATTACTGGAGATTCATTTGCTTTTATGATTTTAGCAGTAATCCACCCAACAAATGCCACTGATAATAATATTGCTGATAATAGGCTAATATTATAATCTGTTTTAAGATGATCTGATAATACACCTGCCAATACAGTACCCAGAAGCACACCAACAAAAGTAAGCATCTCCATCATTCCTGTTCCAAATGAGATTCCTTCATTGCCTCTAATATCACGAATCAGCCCATACTTTGCAGGAGAAAACATTGTACTTTGCAAGCCCATTAGCAATATGGATGTCATAACAACT
>JAOZKO010000295.1:1712-3614 GCA_029935325.1 Bacteroidales bacterium | reverse complement strand
GAAATAATTCCAACTTTTGCGCAAAGAACAATTTTTGGATATAAAGCTATAGCATATTCGAGTCTGGCCATTGCATTTGTTGGCTATTTTGTGTGGGGGCATCATATGTTTACATCAGGCATGAGTGGTCCGGCCGCATATATTTTCTCAATCCTTACCTTCTTTGTTGCAATACCAACTTCAATAAAAGTATTTAACTGGCTTGCAACTTTATACAAGGGTTCAATTGACATACAGGTACCACTCCTATTTGCACTTGCTTTTATTTTCAATTTTCTAATTGGCGGTTTAACCGGATTAGTTGTTGGAGCACTCGCTGCTGATGTCCACCTTCATGATACTTATTTTGTTGTTGGTCATTTTCATTATGTTATGTTTGGTGGAACAGGATTTGCCTTTTTCGGTGCTCTTCATTACTGGTTTCCAAAAATGTGGGGACGTATGTATAACCGAACCATCGCCAATATTGCCTTTGTAATACTTTTTATTGGTTTCAATACTTTATACTTTCCAATGCTAATTTTAGGAATTATGGGTATGCCCAGAAGATATTATGATTACCTGCCCGAATTCCATACTTTAAATGTGATTTCTACATTTGGGTCGTGGATACTTGTAATCGGATTACTGCTAATGATTTATAATTTAATTATGGGTTATCTTAAAGGACCTAAAGCAGTTTCCAATCCCTGGAATGGTATAACGCTTGAGTGGCAAACAAAATCACCACCACCACTGTACAACTTTGATAAAGCTCCAGAGTTGGTTAAAGGTGGCCCGTATAACTATCCGAATGCAAAGCAAGGTTAATATCAATAAAATTCCAAATGACAAATTCCAAATTTCAAACCTTTCTACAAATAAAATAATACGTGATCAAGAAATATAATTTTAAACATAGCTGAAAACTACCATTATATGGAACATACATTCGTATTACCTAATTCAGGACATAATTATGATGCCAAAGCTTCAAAGATGGGGATGTGGCTCTTCTTATATACTGAGTTACTGTTATTCGGAGGGCTATTTATCGTCTATATGGTTTATAGATCGATGAATCCTGACGCATTTCTTCAGGCATCGTTAAACTTAAATGTATGGATGGGTACAATTAATACGGTTGTACTGTTAACAAGCAGTATGACTGTTGCAATGTCGATAACTGCTATACAACTTGGAAATAGTAAATTATCTCTCCAACTACTTCTGTTAACAATACTGGCTTCCATAATATTTCTGATAATAAAATATTTTGAATGGGGAGCAAAAATCGAACATGGGCTGTGGCCCGGAATGGAACATTTTTTATCACTTTCAAATGGTGAGCAACTGTATTTTTATCTTTATTTCTTTATGACGGGACTTCATGGTCTGCATGTTATTGTTGGTGCAATATTCATAATTGTTGTTATGAATAAGATTAAAAATAAGAAGATCAACAAAGACAGGTACCAACTGCTTGAAAACTCTGGTTTATACTGGCATCTTGTTGACTTAATCTGGATTTACCTTTTTCCTTTGTTCTACCTAATACACTAAGATATGAGTAATAATACAATAACCAACGATGACCACCATCACATCACCAGCTATGCTGAGCATTTTGGGACATGGGTTAGCCTGATTCTCTTAACTTTTATGACTGTTTTTATCTCGGTGTTTGGCGCTGATTTAAATACACTTACAGTTGCAACCGCACTCTTTATCGCCAGTGTAAAGGCACTTATAGTGGCATATTATTTTATGCACCTAAAATACGATCCAAAACTTTATAGGGTTATGATACTGGTAGTTATGGCCCTATTCACAGTCTTTCTTATAATGCTGACTATAGATTATTTAACACGATAAAACTAACTACATGAACGCATCAAATTTTGTAGAAGGAGTTGACTTCTC
>JAOZKO010000295.1:0-1612 GCA_029935325.1 Bacteroidales bacterium | reverse complement strand
ATTGACGCAATTGGTCAAATGTGGAAGTGGACATTTAAATATCCCAACGGAAAAACTTCTGATTCACTTGTTGTACCAATTAACAAGTCTGTTAAACTAAATCTGATATCAAAAGACGTACTGCATTCGCTATATATTCCTGCTTTTAGAATCAAACAGGATGTGGTTCCCGGTGTAGATAATATGATGTGGTTTATCGGTCAGAAACTAGGCACATATGATATCCTTTGCGCTGAATATTGTGGCCAGCTTCACTCCTACATGTTAAGTACAGTAAGTGTTATTGAACATGATGATTATGATAATTGGTTGGTAAGTTCTCCTGATACACGTGATGAACATCCCGGACTCACATTATTAAAAAACAATGCTTGCCTGTCGTGTCATACAAGAGATGGAAGCCGGCTTGTGGGACCGAGTTTTAAAAATCTGCTTGGGAGAAATGAAACTATAATAATAGATGGTGATGAGAAGCAAATAACTGTTGATAATCAATATATTATTGACAAACTTAACAGCCCATCATCAAGTACTGTTGCCAGCTACCAGTCGGGACTTATGACGCCTTATGGTGAGATATTATCAGATGAAGATATGAATAATATAATTGAATATTTTTCAACGTTGAAGTAAAATAAACATCCGGAAAATGAAAAAATGGATCAAAATATTACTCGACCTGAATAAGGTACGAATAACTTTTGCTGTTACACTTACCACCGTTGCTGGTTACATACTTGCAAAAGGAAGTATAGATCAGGGTATGATATTACCCATACTAGGTATTTTTATACTTGCATGTGGATCTGCAGTAATAAATCACGTACAGGATAGGGATAAAGATGCCATTATGCCTCGTACACGCAATCGTCCCATTCCATCAGGAAATATAAGCACTTCCTTTGCACTAATAATTGGCATTTCAGAGATTATCATTGGCTCTGTATTAATTTATCTGGGAAGCGGTTTTCTTGCAATGCAATTAGGTGTACTGGCATTAATATGGTACAATGGAATCTATACTCCTTTAAAACGAAAGACTGCATTTGCAGTAATACCCGGAAGCATAATTGGCGCCATCCCTCCCCTGGTTGGATGGGTAGCGGCAGGAGGAAACTTAGCTGATCCAAAGGCTATGGTGCTAGCTCTTTTTTTCTTTATGTGGCAAGTGCCACATTTTTGGCTTCTTATGCTAAAATATGGTGATGAATACCAAAAAGCAGGCTTTCCATCAATAACATCAACAATAAGCAAACGCCAACTAAAGTATTCCACATTTCTTTGGACTGTTGCAACAGCAGTCGCTGCCCTAATGGTAGCCATGTCAGGACTTATAAGTCTTTTGATCTTTAAAATAATGATACTACTTGCATCAATTTGGTTAATAATAACGTTCTCAAAGCTAATCTTACAAAAAAATCAGGAATTCAATCCGTTTTTTTACTTTATGAGAATTAACTATTTTGTACTAATAATGATTTTAGTAATGAGTATTGAACCACTTGTTAATTAATTGAGATATCCTTATCATATCATCAACAACCTTTTCTAACTTATTGTTGTCATCTATTTCATAAATTGAATTACTTTTGCGTGCAGTTGAAAGCAATTC
>JAOZKO010000294.1 GCA_029935325.1 Bacteroidales bacterium | reverse complement strand
AATATGGATGTAAGAACTCTGACACGATTGTAATTAGTATTACTACTGATATAGCCTCTGCACAAAAAGATCTACAATTAAAGGCTTATCCCAACCCTACTACCGATTGGTTAAATATCGATTTAAGCGAAGCTGCAGAAATTGGAGCATATAGCATTTTTGATAATCAAGGAAAACTGATTGAACAGAAAGGTATCAATACCAAGCTCAAGAGCTTTAAGATCGACTTAAACACCTATGCAAGAGGGAAATATTATATTCAAATTTCGATTAACAACAAAGTTCAAACATTGAGTATCTTTGTGCAATAGAATATCTATTTATGGAGTTTAAGATATAATATGGCAGAAAAAAAAGCTAAAAAGAAGATTATCCTATTTACCATAGGGAATATTGATCATCCGAGTTCACGAATTCGCGGAGTGCAATATATCCCCTATTTGGAAAAGGCTGGCTTTGAGGTGAAGTGGATTCCTCGGATACCTGAGAAGCCAAGAAATATCTTTGAAAGACTCCTTACATTTCCTCTAAAAAAAAGATGGTATAGCTTTTTAAGAACCTATCATCTAAAATACTCTAAGCCCGATTACTTTTTTATTCAAAAAATCTTTGTTTCAAGCAATATACTTCAAAAAGCAAAAAATGGATATTCAAAGATAATCTTTGATTTTGATGATGCAATCTATCTTGACAAGAATAATACTGATGCAAAGTCAAGTACAGATGCAATGATAATACATGCTGACCATGTCATTGTGAGCAACACTATTCTTGCTGATTACTGCACAGAATTAAATACTGAGGCAAGTGTAATCACCACTCCTATAGATATCCATCGGATATTTCCAAATAGGAATAATCAGAATAAAGTATTCACAATTGGCTGGATTGGTTCTTTCTGGACTACAAAATATCTGAGTATAATTGAAAATGCGCTAAAAACAATAGCAAATAAATATCCTATTAAATTATTACTTGTTGGTGCAGACATAAACTTCAATATAGATGGTGTTGATATTGAACACTTACAATGGAGCTTTGATAATGAGTCCAAATACTTAAACCAATTTGATATTGGAATAATGCCCCTTACTGAGGATGATTATTCTAAAGCAAAGGGAGGTTATAAACTACTAATGTATATGGCTGCTGGGATTCCACAAATTGCTTCACCCGTTGGGATAAATGCCGATATTGTTATACCCAATATGACAGGATTTTTAGCAAATAATGAGAAGGAATGGATTGAAAGAATCGAATTCTTTCTAAATAACCAAGAAAAATGCATTACCTTTGGGCAGGCCTCACGAAAAGAGGCTGAATCTAAATATAGCCGTGAGGTTTGTTTTGAGAAAATGATTGAAATGATAAGATGAGTTTAATAGTTACCTAGTCTTTAACAATGAAAAAGATCATCTTTATTCTAATACCTTTATTTGTCAGTATGCTCATGCATGCACAAAAAGCTGATAAAATATGGTATTTTGGTGATTATGCAGGTATTGATTTTACAAGCGGAACTCCTGTTGCTCTGACTAATGGAGCTATGCAATCCCTAGACAATACTAGCACTATTACAGATACTGCCGGAACACTTCTATTCTATACAAATGGAATTGATGTATGGAATAAAAACCATACAATTATGCCTAACGGGACTAATTTAGGAGCTACCACAAGCTCAGGACAAAGTGCTCTTATCGTATCACAACCTTTTACTACAAAGTATTATATCTTTACAATCGGCTATGCTCCAACTGACCCATTTCGATATTCAATAGTAGATCTTTCTTTAAATAACGGTTTGGGGGCAATTACATCAAAAAGCAACGTTTTAACAAATGGAAGTACAGAAAAAATTGATGTCACCTATAATCCAAATGACAAGAATTATTGGATATTAACACATGCTTGGAATAGCAATCAATTTTACTGCTACAAATTGGATTCCAATGGTTTAAATACAACTGCAGTAGTTAGTTCTGTTGGTAGTATCCACAGTGGAGGATCACCATATGGTTATAATGCTGTGGGTCAGATGACATTCTCTATAGATGGTAGCAAACTTGCAAGCGTTGTCTATTCATCTGGAACAATTGAGGTATTTGATTTTAACACAAAAACTGGGGTCTTAACAAACCCCATCTACCTAAGTGGATATACAAATTCATGGGGAGTCGCATTTAGTCCAAATTCTAGATTCTTATATTTTACAGAGTGGTATTATAATAAAGTTTGGCAATTTGATTTAATATCAGGAGTAGCATCAACAATTGCAGCTACAAAAACTCAAGTTGGGGCAGCGACATTTCCAACAGGCACAAACAATTATAAAATCGGTTATTTACAAAATGGACCTGATGGAAAAATATATATTGCAAAATACGGCCAGCATTATATTAGTGCCATTAATAACCCCAACTCTTCTGGGATATCATGTGGATTTACTGATAATGCAGTTTATCTTGGAAGCAATAAAACATGTAATGCTGGTTTATCAAGAGCTATCAAAGAATATGGCTGGCTAAACAATTGTTCGTTTACTTATTCTGATACAATACAAATATGTAAAGGGGATTCTGTTTATTTAAATGGAAGCTATTGGATTCCTCCAGTTTTGATAATAGACACACTTATTGGTGCTGATGGTTGTGATAGTATTCAAATACTCCATGTTCTTGAACTTGCATTGCCTCATGTTAAGCTTGGAAATGACACCACTTACTGTGTTGGAGATAGTGTTAAATTATTTATCCCAAACAATTACGTTTCAATACTATGGAGCACAGGCTCTCAATCAAATATTATTTATGTGAGCAATGCAGGCTATTATTGGGTAGAGGTGACCGACAGTAATTGCACAAATTCTGATACAATAGAAATTGTCAATTTATCCAATACATATATAAATATTAATGACACCTCAATTTGTGAAGGAGATTCATGGAGTATTAATCTACCCCCATACAACCTGTATGAATGGTATGATTGGTCAACAAATTCAACTGCACTTATTTCTGATTCTGGAATTTATTATGTGATGATAACAGATAATTGCAAATCATATACTGACACTTTTAGTTTATTAACTGAAGATTGCAATTGTTTGATTTTTGTTCCAAATGTTTTTACCCCAAATGGAGATGGTATTAACGATAACTTCTATCCAGTAATCAACTGCGAACTTGACCAATATCATATGTATATCTTTAATCGTTGGGGAGAACTACTATTTGAATCAATTGATCAACATGAAGTATGGGAAGGAAACTACAAAGGTCGAAAAGCAGCTGATGGAGTATATTTCTACAGAATGGATTATAGGCAACTATATATAGATATTAGTGAAAAAACGAAATATGGCACGGTTACTATTTTTAGATAATCACCTATATCTCAATACATTATTTTGCACACTCTTGCTTACAGCGTATTATTAAAAACGTTATCTTTGTGACTATATAAAGTGCTAAGCATTGTCTAATACAAATACATATCATGAAGAAAGCAATATTATATACTTTTAATATAAAGGCTTACCTATCTTTATTTTTTATACTATTTTCAGTTTCTAGCTTTGCCCAATACACCTACACAACACAACCCAATGCGGCAAATGGTAAAGAT
>JAOZKO010000293.1 GCA_029935325.1 Bacteroidales bacterium | reverse complement strand
ATCATTATCCAGGTAACACAATTTCCGATATAATTGTAGTAAATCTCGATAATAACGGCGATTATTTATCCAATCAAGGTTTCTCGATTGATCGAACGGTTTATGGAAATGTTCGTGGGATTGAGTTTACAACTGAAGATGAAAATGATGTGATTTATTTTTCAGCATCTGATTACAATATTGATGGAAATATTTATAGTTTAAATTTGACTAATGGTTCTATTCAGTCAATGGCAGTACCAAATGAATTTGGAGATACATTTTTGGAAACAGCTTCAGATGGTAATATTTACGGAGTTTCAAACGATGGTACTCATCTTGGAAAGATAATTCCAAGTTCAAATTCTTTTATCTCAAATGCAATACCTTTTTCAGTTGCAATAAATAGTAATGCTCCTGTTCAAAATTATGAAAACTTTGGATCTCCTATTTATCATTTACCTTCTAATTCTTTGTCTTTCTCCCCTGCCTTGACCTATGTAATGACACCCGAGTCTTGCGCTGGGACTTCAGATGGGTCAATTGAGGTAATTCCTACAGCTGGAACTCCTCCATATCTATATCAATGGGATGATCCTCAAAGCCAAACAACAAGTGTTGCCAGCAATTTAACACAAGGAGAGTATACATGTAATGTAACTGATGCTTCTGGTATTGTATTTTCAATAACGGTAGTACTTTTAACTGATCCTACTTTGTTTAATTATTCTGGCCCGATCGAAATTAGCTCCGATGTGGTTTGGTCTGTAGAACATTTTAAAATAGATAGAACAATTAAAATATTGGATGGAGGAACTTTAACATTGAAAAATGGATCCAAAGCAGAATTTAATGCAAATGCAGGTTTTGTAGTTCATAATGGTGGAGAGTTAATCTTAATAGACAATGCAGAATTGTCTGGATTAGAAGGCTGTGATTATAATAACTGGTCTGGAATTACCATTATGGATAATGGATATGTGAAAGCCCATTCATTAAGTATTCGTGATTGTGTATCGGAAATTCAGGATGGTGGCACATTGCATATTGATGAAAATGCTGACATAACCTTAACTGAAAATTGTAGTATGATTGTTAAGAGTGGAGGATATATTTGTATTGCACCAACTGCTCATATAGAATTATCAACTATAGA
The DNA here is from genome assembly GCA_029935325.1 of Bacteroidales bacterium. Classification (GTDB taxonomy): domain Bacteria; phylum Bacteroidota; class Bacteroidia; order Bacteroidales; family UBA1556; genus UBA6267. Next base: position 2,495 of record JAOZKO010000293.1, on the reverse strand, counting down.
CACAGAGTTTGAACTTCAAGATGGATATTTATTTGGAATAAATCCAGATTTAAATATCAATTCTCCGAACTGTTCAAATGATCCTTGTGATTGGGATATAACAGGAACTGGAGCATTTCATATAAATGAAGATTATACACATATTGATGATTTTGTGGTTCAGGAAAATGGAACAGTATCTTATAGTAATGTAGATTGGTCATTTAAGAGAAATATTATTCTTGAAGCCAATAGTGAGCTTACAATCAATAGTTCTGAACTACGAATGTCTAAAACCTCCAAAATCATTGTGAAGCCAGGAGCAAAACTTATTGTTAATAATTCTGAACTTAATCGACTTGAATCTTGCTTAGGACAATACTGGTTAGGCATTGAAGTATGGGGAAATAAAGATGAAGGCCAAACCGAAGAGTTTCAGGGTAAACTGGTTTTGAATGGTTCTACCATAGAACATGCCCACGAAGCAGTACAATTATGGAACCCTGGACATTATAACACATCCGGTGGGATGGTCTCAGCTATTAATACAACTTTCAGGAATAACCACAGAGCAGCTTCATTTCTATCCTATAAAAACATGAGGTTTGGTGTTGAATGGAATTATGAATCTTATTTCAGAAAATGTACTTTTGAAAACAATTCTAATTACGATATGGATAATTCATTTATGACATTTGTTACCTTGTGGAAGGTTCGAGGAGTTCAATTTACAGCATGTGATTTTATCAACTCTCCAGCTTTCCCCGATAGCAAAGCTATTTACACCCTCGATGCAGGATATAAATTTCAAGGTGAATGTACTGGTGCGATAGGCCCCGATGGCGAATGTATTAGTGGTTGGAAACCCAATACTTTTACAAGCTTCATTAAAGCTATAGAGTCTTCTAATACTTTCTTTGACCCAGACCAATATGCTATCAATATTTTTGATTCCGAATTTGATGATAACCAATATGGTATATTTATGACTACTGTTAATAATGCGGCAACTATATTAAATAATGAATTTATTATTGGAGACAATGGATATGCCAATTTTGAAAAAGGAGAATGTGGCTATTTTAGTGCTCGTGGCATTCAAATGAACGGAAGCTATGGTTTTGCTATTGAAGAAAATACTTTTGATAAAGCAAATAGTACAAATAGTGGTGATGTTGTTGGGGTTTTGGTTGATGAATGTCCATCATTTTTTGATGATATCTATAAAAATAATTTTAATAACTTAACTGCGGCCAATCAGGCAGAAAAGTATAATAGACTTGATTATTTAACTGATGAACATGGAGTAACATATCTTTGCAATGAAAATGCAAATAATACAATTGATATTTTTATCGCGGATAATTCTATGATCACTGGCCATGTTGGAAGTTCTCAAAAAGCAGCAGGGAATAAGTTTTCCAGCACCAATCCTCAAATCCAAAATAATTTCACGCAAGAAGTTAACTATTATTGGGTTGATCAACCTAATGAGGAATTAGATTATTATTCTAATTATGTTACTCCTATTGAAGTAAGTAATATCAATGAATGTTTATCAAATTTTGGAGGTGGTACTGGTGAAGATCCGAAGCTAACTTTAACAAATGATGAGAAAATAGCGACTGAGCAAGTGTATTATCAAGGCCATCAGGATTACGAATCAGTGAGTAGTTTATTAGAACAATTAAAAGATGGAGGCAGTACGGAAGCTACTAATCTTACTATTGCTGCAGCTCAACCTTCAGATACTTGGGAGTTACGTTCTAATTTATTAGGAATGTCTCCTTATTTATCAAAAATAATATTGATGGAAGCAGCTGACAAAACAGATGTATTACCTGAAAGTGTATTATTCGAAATCCTTTCTGCTAATCCAGATGAATTACGTAAAACGGATTTAATGGAGCATTTGGAAAACAAAGAACAGCCATTGCCTGATTATATGATAAATATTCTTAGACAAATGTCAACAGGTGTGAGTGCAAAAACTGCTTTATTAGGTCAAAAGGCAGAATCTTTTGGACAGAAAACAAAGGCTGCCCAAAATATGATTCGCTCTATCAAAAATGAAGAAGAGTTAGATATTGTTGCATTAAGAAACTGGTTAGGTAATATGGAAAACATTGCAGCTGATAAGCAAATTGTTTCTACTTACTTTTATGAAGAAAATTATGTTGCTGCAAATAATCTATTAGATTTAATTCCAGATTTATATAATTTACAAGGTGAAAAGCTACAAGAGTTTAATGATTATAGAGATTTACTCGATCTTCAAATTAATCTTAAACAAGAAAGCAGAAATATATTTATGCTTTCAAATAGTGAGAAAGCTCAACTAATGGCTTTAGCAGATAATAGTTCTGGCGATGCTAAATATGCTTCTCAAAGTATTTTAAGCTTTGTATACGGAAATGAATATTGTGACTGTATAACTCCAATTGAAGGAGGAGGTAATAAATCATCATCTTATGTTTATTCACAGGATGATATGGCAAAAGCAATGGGGCTAGGTT
>JAOZKO010000292.1 GCA_029935325.1 Bacteroidales bacterium | reverse complement strand
TCATAGAACTAAAATAAATTTGCTTAATTTGCAATCTACTCATTAATATACTCAATAACATTCAATGCAGCATTAGTGCCATCAGCTACGGCAGTAGTAATCTGGCGATACTTCTTCACTATGCTATCACCAGCAGCATAAACTCCCGGAACGCTTGTTTGGTATTCTTTGTTTATAATGATTTCTCCCCATTGATTTAATTCTATCACTTCTTTTAAATCTTCAGTGTTTGGTACATATCCAATAAAAATGAATACTCCATCAATCTTATGCTCATTCTTTTCTCCAGTTTTTTCATTCTGAATTATAACAGACTCTAATTTCTGATCTCCATTAAAATCAATTATTTTGGAGTTCATTATATAATCAATCTTAGGATTTTCTTCCATTTCTGCAATTGCAGAATCAAATGCTTGCCAATTATCAAATTGGTGAACAATAGTCACCTTGCTAGCATAAGTTGTTAATGAAACAGCTTCCTCAAGGGCTGAATTTCCTCCTCCTACAACTATAATCTCTCTATCTTGAAAGAAATCTCCATCGCAAGTAGCACAATAGGAAATTCCTCTGCCAGCAAAACCTTCTTCATTGTCAGCGCCAATCTTTCTGCTTCTACCTCCTGTGGCAATTACTACAGATTTAGCTTCATAAATATCACCGTTATTTAAAGTGATACGCTTGGTTTCTCCTTCTAATTCATAATTGTCAATACGAATGTTAGTTTTGATTTCACAACCAAATTTCTCAGCTTGATTTTTCATATTCATAGCTAACATATAACCACTAATACTTTCAAAACCAGGGTAATTAGCTACTTCATGAGTTAAAACCATTTGTCCACCAGCAATACCGCTATCCAAAATTAATACTTTCATCTTTGCTCTTGAAAGATAAATCCCAGCAGTTAGACCAGCAGGCCCTGCACCTATTATTATACTATCGTATTTTGTATTTTCCATGCTAATTAATGGTTTTGAATTATAATCTAAGAGAGGAATAAAAAGTAAAAAGCAGCAAACTAACTACTTTTTACTTTTGATATTATATTTAGGTATTACTAGATTGTGTGTATTGGAAAATCAACTCTTTATAAATAAAAGAAATTTATAAATAATAAAACCCATACAAAACCCAGTAGAACCTTATATTTAATTATTTGCTTAGATCTTTTTCTAAAATAGTCATAATCTGATCTAAATTCTGAATGCTTGAAGTTGCATTTACTACAGTTCCATTTTTAATATAAACAGTAAATGGTAGTCCCATAAAACCTGCACATTCTGGCATATTGCGAATTACGTGAGCTTCTGGAATGTCAAATAGCATATCCTGAAAAGAGATGTGGTCAAATTTTCCACTCTTTTCTAAGTCTTCCATAATGGCATAAACAGGAACACACATAGGACCCATTCGGCCACAGCATATCATCACGTTTTCGTTTTCTTCTATTGATTTCTGATAGTCTGTAGCAGTTACAAGATGCTGTAAATTAGTTTGTAATGTCATATTATCTATTTTAAAATTATAGTTATTGTTTTGTAAATTCAATTATTATGTGAGCCCTTTATCATTATTTATGCCAATGCCAATTAATTGCCATAATGACATCATATAGAGAATGGCTGTATTTGTTAAGCATTAATCCTCCATTGACCAATTGCCGACCGCCGACTGCCGACTCCCAACTAAAGACAACCGACCGAACATAGCCAAAAAACCTGTGGAAAAGTAATAATAAATAATTAAGCATCCATTGTCAATAATTAACAAAAAGTTTTTAATATTGAAAATTATTATTTAAGAAGAACAAATTATGTCTGAAATATTTGGAGTAATAGGTAAAGTGCTTACACTAATAGGTTCCTTAGGGCTTTTTCTTTTTGGAATGAAACTAATGAGTGAAGCTTTGCAGAAGGTTGCTGGTGGAAAAATGCGGAATATACTTGCCGCAATGACAAATAATCGCCTAAAAGGAGTTTTTACAGGCTTATTAGTGACCACCACAATACAGTCGTCATCTGCAACCACGGTAATGATAGTTAGTTTTGTAAATGCAGGACTAATCTCTCTAGTTGCTTCTGTGGGTGTAATTATGGGTGCAAATATTGGTACTACTATTACAGCTTGGATTATAGCTCTTCTAGGTTTTAAGGTTAGTCTAAGCTTTTTGTCTTTACCACTAATTGGAATTAGCTTCCCATTATTCTTTTCTAAAAATAGTATTAGAAAATCATGGGGAGAGTTTATTATTGGTTTTGCAATTCTCTTTATTGGATTACAGTTTTTAAAGGAATCAGTTCCAGGCATTAATGGTGATTCTGATGCTCTAAATTTCCTTTCCACATTTACTGATCTTGGTTTCTTATCAATTTTAATATTTATATTTGTTGGAACATTACTTACTGTAATTATTCAATCTTCAAGTGCTACTATGGCACTCACTCTCGTAATGACTTATAATGGACTTATCCCTTTTGAACTTGCTGCAGCAATGGTATTGGGCGAGAATATAGGCACAACTATTACCGCTAATTTGGCAGCAATTGTTGCAAATGTCTCGGCAAAAAGAACTGCCCGGGCTCACTTACTGTTTAATACTTTCGGAGTAGTTTGGATGATTATTGTATTTCCTTATTTCCTAAAAGGAATAGATATGTTTGTGCAACAGCGCCATGGAGCATCAATACTGAATACTAATCTTACTCCCGAAGAATTTGAAAGTGTAAAAGGACTTTATCCAATAGGATTAGCAATTTTTCATAGTAGTTTTAATATATTAAATACTTTAATTTTATTCGGATTTGCACCATTGATAGCAAAAATAGCCACAAAAATGGTTCCTGATAGAGGTGATGATGATGAGGAATTTAGATTGAAATATATAAACTCAGGTTTATTCTCTACTGGTGAACTCGCTATAATTCAGGCGAAAAAAGAGATTTCAAGTTTTGGTGATAGAATTGAAAGGATGTTTGCATTTACACAACGCATGATGTGGGAAGAGAAACCTAAGAAAGTAGCTAAACTCTTGACCAAGATTGAGAAATATGAACAGATTACTGATAATATTGAATTAGAAATTGCTGAGTATCTTACCAAGGTATCAGAAGGTGAAATAAGCCGTGATAGCTCAATAAAAATAAGAGCAATGCTTAAAATCATTGATGATATGGAAAGTGTTGGTGATGCTATTTATCAATTAGCAAAAGTGGTTGAAACTTTAAAGCAGAGTAAATCAAATTTTACTGATTATCAGAATAAATCCATTAAGGAAATGTGTAGTTTAGTTCATTTGGCTTTTGCAGAAATGAATGCTAGCCTCGAAAAAGAGTTTGATGAAGTTGATGTTGAACTAGCAAAAACGCTTGAAATTGAGATAAATACAAAAAGAAATCAAATGCGCGAGCAGCATGTTGAGGACTTGAAGGAAAAGAAATATAAGCATAAGCTAGGTTCTTATTATCGAGATATGTACTCCATTAATGAAAGAATTGGCGACTATATTATTAATGTTAGCGAAGCTATACAGGAGTATCAAGAAAGTGAATAATGCAAATGAAAGAAGAAGTTGAGCAGTTTTGTATGGCATGTGAAGCCTTCGCTATGTCCGCTGAACAAATGAGCGAAGCCTTCACTT
>JAOZKO010000065.1:6373-11636 GCA_029935325.1 Bacteroidales bacterium | reverse complement strand
ATACTTTCAGGCATATTATTGATTTTCTACGCGAGGCATCCATTGACCCAAAGGTAAGAAGCATAAAAATGATTTTTTATCGAGCGGCCAAAGATTCTCTAGCAATGAATGCTTTAATAAATGCTGCTAGAAATGGAAAGCGCGTTACTGTTTTTATGGAGCTTCAAGCTAGATTTGATGAACAAGCAAATATACTTTGGACACAGAAATTACAAGGTGAAGGAATAAAGGTATTACCTACCATTCCTGGAATGAAGGTACATGCAAAGCTTATACTTATACGAAGAAAAGAAGCAAGCCAAAATGTATATTATAGTAATCTTAGTACTGGGAATTTTAATGAATCTACAGCAAAAGTATATAGCGACTTGAGCCTCTTAACTTCTAATCAAGATATTGGTAGTGATGTTTACAATTTCTTTGAGCTGATAGAATCAAGGTATAGACCACCAAAGTTTAAACTAGCACAAATAAGTCCATTTCATATTAGGAGTTTTTTTGAGGAAAAAATACAGCGTGAAATACAAAATCAAGAAAATAACAAAGAGGCATGGGTGATTTTGAAACTCAATAGCGTGGTTGATAAAAAAATTGCTAATTTGCTTTATAAAGCTGGTCAAAAGGGTGTAAAAATAGATATGATTATTCGTGGCATTAATATTATGCTTACCGGCAAGCCTAATCTTAGTGAGAATATAAATTCCATGAGTATTGTAGGAAGATATTTAGAGCATACGCGGATATTTATCTTTGCTAATGACGGCAAACCTGAAATTTATATTAGCTCTGCTGACCTTATGACTCGCAACCTTGATCATCGTTTTGAGATTATTTTTCCAATTTTGGATAAAGATATTAAACAGAGTATTTTGGATTTTGTAAAATTCCAAATAAATGGTACAGAAAAGTATCGATCTTTGAATTATAATGAGATTAATAAATATACACGAAGAGACAAGGAATATCTATATTTAGACTCTCAACTTGAAACTTATGAGTACTATAAAAAGCTTAGTTTAAAATAGACCTTATAATGCTTGATAATAATAGAATACATGCATTTCGTAATCAAACTTTAAAATTATGTTATTTGCTGTAATAGATGTGGGTTCCAATGCTGCGCGTTTGCTTTTTGCCAATGCTTTTGGCGATTTGGATAATATCAAAGTTGAGAAAGCAACTTTAATACGGATTCCTTTACGCTTGGGAAAGGATGTTTTTAGAATTGGGAAAATTTCTAAAGAAAAGGAGAAGAACTTTCTAAAAACCATGAAGGCTTATAAACTTTTAATGGATGTATATCAGCCTAAAGGAGTTAGAGCATGTGCTACAGCAGCAATGCGTGAGGGTAAAAATAGTGCTCGAATAGTTGAGAAAATTAAGAAAGAAACTAATATTGATTTGGAGATTATTAGCGGCGCCGAAGAGGCTTCTATTATTAGAAATACAAATCACATTATTTTTAAAAACCCCAATAGACTTACATTATTTATTGATGTGGGAGGAGGGAGTACTGAGCTATCAGCTCAAAAAAATGGTGAGCTTATAAAACTTAAGTCCTTTAAAATTGGAACTATTCGACTGCTAAATAATCAATTTGATAAAAATATTTGGGATGATATTTGCGATTGGCTTCGTGAGTTTAAGTCTGATTTTGATGAGATGAATGTGGTTGGCTCCGGAGGAAATATTAATAAAATCAATAAGATTTTCGGAACGAAGAATGATATTTTTCTCAGCATCGAAAATTTACAAAAAGCTTATGATATTCTTTCCAATTTAAGTATAGAAGAGCGAAAGAAAAAATATAGGATGCGCCAAGATAGAGCTGATGTTATTGTTCCTGCTGCGGAAATATATTTATCAATCCTCAATAGAATTAAAGCAAAACATATTGCTGTTCCAAAAATTGGCCTTGCTGATGGAATGATACATGAGTTGTATCGGAATTATTTAGAAAACAAAGAGAGCTAGCCTATTTACAATACTTAGTGTAATTATGCAAATTTTTCACCCCAAACTCTTCAGCTTTAAGGTAATCTTTACATGCTGCATTCCTATCTCCTAATATTGAATATAATTGTGCTCTAGACCGATATGCCTCGCCATATTCTGGAGCAATATCTATTGTCTTATCTAAATATTCCCTTGATTTATCATAATCACGCATATTTATATATACTCTTGCTATATTCAAATATGCCTCTTGATTATTTTCTTCCCACGACAATACTTTCTCGAAATGCTCAATAGCAACATCGTACTTATTCGAATAATTAGCTTTTATTCCAAGATTAATCTCTCGTCGGATATCGTCGGCTCTATTTGAGCATGATACAAATAATGATATTAATAAAACTACTGAGAACCACTTAATAAACTTCATCTCTTAATATTATTTAAGGGTGGTCATTTTCATTGACCACCCATTACTATTTTTCCTTATTTCAAAGCATCAATAAGCTCAGGAACCACTTTAAAAGCATCGCCAATAATACCATAATCTGCTACTTCAAAAATTGGAGCATCAGGGTCTTTATTTATTGCAACTATGCATTTTGAAGAACTAATTCCTCCCACATGCTGTATCGCTCCAGATATACCTATTGCAATATACAAATTAGGAGCAATTATTTTACCTGTCTGACCAACATGCTCAGTATGAGGTCGCCAACCTTCATCACTAACAGGACGCGAACAAGCTGTTGCTGCTCCTATAGTTTGAGCAAGCTCCTCTATCATTCCCCAATTTTCAGTTCCTTTCAATCCTCTACCTGCTGAAACCACAAGTTCTGCATCAGTTAGCAGTAGTTTTCCTGTAACTTTATCAGTGCTTTCAACCTTTGTTTTTGCTGTTGGTAAGTCCAAAGCAATGGTTTCTATTTCAGCTGATGACGGATTTTCAATTACTTCAAAAGTATTCTTTGACAAACTTAATACCTTAATATTAGCATTAACCTTTATATGTCCAAATACTTTATTGGTATAAATTTTCTTCTTTATAATGAATGGATCATAACTAATTGGCAATGCAGAAACAGCGGCGATCATTCCCGCTTTTAATCTAGCTGCTACCCTACCAGCTATAGCATTTCCCACATTATCTTGTGCAAAAATAACCATAGTGGCGTCAAGTTTTTCTGCTGCCTGACTAATTGCTGAAGCATAAACCTCATTATCTAATTGATCAAATCCCTCAATTGCTTTAAATATTTTATCAGGACCGTAATTTTTTAATTTCTCCAATTCATCATTGGCTATTTCGCCAAAAGACAAAACGTACATTGGCACACCCATATCTTGGGCTATTTTTTTTCCATAGGAAAGTAATTCAAATGTTGATTTTTTGAACTTACCATCCCAATTCTCTGTATATACTAATACTGACATAGTTTTTTGTATTGTGTGTTATGTGTTATATGTTTGGTGTTTGATTTCAAATTACCATATTAACACTTAACGTATTATTAAATTACATTTGCTTCATTTCGTAAAGCTTCTACTAATCCTTTGGCATCTTCTGCATCAAACATTTTGACAGCAGCTTTTGCTTGTGGCAATTCTATTTCAACTATTTCTGTCAAAACATCGGCCTCCACTGCTGCTATAACAGTTAGGGGCTTTCGCCTAGCCATCATTATACCACGCATAGCAGGTATTCTAGGATCAATAGCAATTCCTTTTTGAACAGAAACAACTACGGGAGATTCTGTTGAAAGCACCTCTTTTCCACCATCTATTTCACGATCAATCTGAAGTTTTCCATCAACAATATTAACAGCTGTTACAGCTCCAATAGATGGATATCCCAATAATTCTGCTAGCATTGCACCAATGGCAATTCCGTTAAAATCAGCACTTTCGTAACCTGTCATTATTAAATCATAATTACCAGCTTTTACAACTTCTGCTAATTGCACAGCTGTAAAATAAGAATCTTTAGGCTCTGTATCCACTCGGAAAGCATCATCAGCACCAATAGCTAATGCTTTACGCATTGTAGGCTCTACTCCAATTGCACCAACTGAAGCAATGCTTATTTTATCAATGCCAGCACCTGATTCCTTAAGTTCAAGAGCACGAGTCAAAGCCAATTCATCCCATGGATTTATAATCCACTGAACACCTTCTGCTTCAAGCTCGGTACCATTAAACTTTACTTTTGTTGTTGTATCTGGTACATTCGATACGCAAACTAATATATTCATATGTTTATGTTTTTATGTGTTGTTATTTATGTGTTAATGTGTTTTCCTCCTACGCTAAAGCTTCGGAGGATGAATGTGTTTTGTGTTTTGTGTTTTGTGTTTAGGCTTATTTCTATTTAACTAGGCCTCTTGAAATAACAATCTTTTGTACTTCAGATGTTCCTTCATAGATTTGAGTTAATTTTGCTTCGCGCATAAGTCTCTCAACATGATATTCTTTAACATATCCATATCCACCATGAATTTGAACTGCCTCAGTTGTAACTTCCATTGCTATATCAGCAGCATATTGCTTTGCCATAGCAGAAGCCATATCCAAAGGTTTATTATTATCTTTAAGCCATGCAGCTTTTAGGCATAAGTTTCTAGCATTTTCAACCTTAACAGCCATATCAGCAAGTTTAAAAGCAATTGCCTGATGATTAATTATTTCAGTACCAAAAGCTTTTCTCTCTTGAGCATATTTCAAGGCCAAATCCAATGCCCCTTGGGCAATTCCTAAGGCTTGTGAAGCTATTCCTATTCTGCCTCCACTAAGAATTTTCATAGCAAACTTAAAACCGAAACCATCCTCTCCTATTCTATTCTCTTTTGGTACTTTCACATCTGTAAACATTACCGAATGAGTATCAGAACTACGCATTCCCATTTTATCTTCATGAGGTCCTAAGCTAATACCTTCAGAGTATCTATCAACTATAAAGGCGTTAATACCATGATGTTTTTTCTCCGGGTGAGTTTGGGCAATAACAATATATGTAGATGCAGAATTTGCATTTGTAATCCAATTTTTTGTTCCATTCAAAAGGTAATAGTCACCTTTATCCTCAGCAGTAGTATGTTGATGAGTTGCATCCGAACCGGCTTCAGGTTCAGAAAGTAAGAAAGCACCAATACTAGTTCCATCGGCTAGTGGTCGTAGAAATTTTTCCTTCTGATAATCATTTCCATAAGTTTCGATACCGTAATTAACCAATGAATTATTAACAGACATAATTACCGCCATGGAAGCATCAACTTTTGAAATTTCTTCTATAGCCAGCACATAAGAAATG
>JAOZKO010000065.1:0-6363 GCA_029935325.1 Bacteroidales bacterium | reverse complement strand
TAAGAAATGGTATCCATTCCACTTCCTCCATAATCAAGGCTAGTCATCATACCCATAAAACCCAATTCACTTAATGCTTTTAGGTGCTCAGTTGGGAAAATTGCTTTTTCGTCTCTTTCTAATACATCTTTAATAAGCTCACGCTGTGCATAATCGCGAGCAGCTTGGCGTATCATTTCTTGTTCTTCTGTGAATGTAAAGTTCATAATATATAATGTTTGTTATTTTGTGTTTGTTGTTTTGTGTTTGAATATAGTTTTTTTGAACTGCTCAAATATTTCGAGTAGTTGAAAATCCTCTAATTTTATTTATCCGTACTTGCCTCAAATTCCTTCAAAGTCATACCATCTTCAATTTTCCACTCGACTAGCCCATTAGCATTTCGCCCCATTACAATTGAAGCAGCTGTTGACGGACTCGTAAACTCATAATCCTGTAAAAAAATCAGCGTCTCATTATTTACAGTAATTACACCTTCATCCATCAATTTTTTACGTATATTAATTAATGGCTCTTGCATGGAATTTACAGTAGAAGTTGCTATTTCACTATTTTTCAAAACAATAAAACCATTTGGACTAGGTAGCCCTTTACTATTTGCTCCTCTTGCTGCCTTAATATAAAATATACCCTTCTTTTTCTTAACCATTGAGGTTTTAACTAACTCTTCAAACACTTTATGTCCTAAAGTGTTAGTTAACAGCTTAACATTCTCTATAAACTCCTCCATTTCGGCAATCTCAGATTCAGAAATTGCTGATTTAGTTGGCTTTGCACTATTTTCAATATCATACCTATTGATATCATTTGCTATCTCGTAAAGTCTACTTTCCAAATATTTAACATGAGCCTTATTTAAGTTTTCATCCTTACTCATAAAAAGAATTACTTCATTCCAGAATTCTTTTTGTGAAACATGTTGTTTTAGCCTATCAATAATTGTTTCTGCTTCACCTATATACATAAGAGGTTTACCTTCCACACTTTTACCAAATAAAAGATATACACCTGTTTTTTGCAAATCCTTTCGATTATATGATTCCTTTATTTGAATACGAGGAATTTTATATGCCTTACCTGTCCAATTAGACAGCTCACATGTCATCCTTCCATTTGGTTCTCCATCAATTAAAAACAACTTTATTGTTTTCCCAAATTTTCTCATAAAATACTCTTTTATCTAAACATTAATTACGAGCCAATTCATGAATTGACTCTATCTATATTATTTGCAAATACATTTTACTTTATTCTCATACTCCCCAACAATCTCCCCAACAATCTCCTTCACAGGCTTCACTTCATCAATCAAAGACGATACTTGTCCTATTTCCAGTTCTCCCTCTTGCAAATTGCCATCAAACATTCCTAACTTTGCTCGTCCTTTGCCTAGGGCTTGGCTTAGTTCTTCTATGCTTGCACCAGCATTTTGCATTTGAGTAATCCTGTCTGAAAATTCATTATCTAATAATCGTACAGAAACCAATTGCTTGAGTTGTAATTTTGTATCACCTTCTTGGGCTTCAACAACTTTCTGCTTAAAATTATCATGAGCAGAGGCTTCCTCTGTTGCAACAAATCTACTACCAATTTGTACTCCATCTGCTCCTAACACCATTGCTGCTAACATTGCTGCTCCTGTTCCAATTCCACCAGCAGCAATTAGTGGAATTTTTATTTCTTTAGCTATTTGAGGAATTAAAACCATAGTGGTTGTTTCCTCTCTTCCGTTATGCCCTCCGGCTTCAAATCCCTCGGCAACTATTGCATCCACTCCTGCTTCTTGCGATTTTAATGCAAATTTCAGATTAGCAGTTACGTGTACCACCGTCACTCCATTATCCTTAAGATAAGCAGTGTATTTTTTAGGATTACCGGCAGAGGTAAAAACTATTGGCACTTTCTCCTCAATTACTATTTTCACTTGCTCCTCTGAATAAGAATATAGCAAGGGAATATTTACACCAAAAGGTTTATTGGTGGCAGCTTTACACTTTTGAATATGCTCACGAAAAATATCAGGAGTCATGGAACCTGCACCTATCAAGCCCAAACCACCTGCATTAGAAACTGCAGAGGCCAACTTCCAACCACTACACCAAATCATTCCCCCTTGGATTAGGGGGTATTTGATGCCGAATAGTTTTGTTATTCTGTTGTTAGTGAACATTGTTATTTGTATGTTATTTGTTTTGTGTTTTGTGTTTGTTGTTTGCTTAATGTAAACTCCTGCGATAAAAAAATCGTCCGCCTCGACCTTGACCTTTTCAAATCAGTCTTGATATTCTTTTTAAAAACTATTATTTTCAAAGCTTGTCAGAAATCGTCAAGTTCAAGAAGAAATTGACGACTTCTGATTAGCTATTTTAGATATTATCAATAATTCCATTTAAAGTAGCACTCGGGCGCATTGCCTTTTCTGCTAGTTCATCAATTGGCATATAGTAACCACCAATATCGGCAGCTTTACCTTCAGCGGCAGCTATTTCAGCAAGAATTTTAGCTTCATTATCCTGAAGTTGCTTTGCTACTTCAGTAAAAATTGTCTTCAATTCTTTATCATCATTTTGCTGAGAAAGAGCCTCTGCCCAATATTGGGCTAAGAACATATGCGTACCACGGTTATCAATTTCACCAGCTTTACGCGATGGACCTCTTTTATTATCTAAATGTTTTGCAATTGCTTGATCCAATGTTTTTGAAAGAATCATAGCCCTTGGATTATCATAATTATTTGCCAAATGCTCCAGTGAAACTGTTAGTGCAAGGAATTCGCCTAATGAATCCCAGCGCAAGTGACCTTCGGCATTAAACTGCTGAACATGCTTAGGAGCAGATCCTCCAGCACCAGTTTCAAATAATCCTCCACCTTCTAATAAAGGTACTATTGACAACATTTTAGAGCTAGAAGCTAGTTCTAAAATTGGGAATAGATCAGTTAAATAATCACGTAAAGCATTTCCTGTTACAGATATAGTATCCTTACCTTCACTAACGCGAGGAAGGGTAAAATGCATTGCATCAACTGGAGACATAATATGAATTTCTAGACCTTCAGTATCATGATTCTTCAAATACTTCTCTACTTTAGTAATCAATTGAGCATCATGGGCACGATTTTTATCCAACCAAAAAACAGCAGGATTTCCTGTGGCACGAGCACGACTAACAGCTAATCTCACCCAATCTTGAATTGGAATATCCTTAGCTTGGCATCCTCTATAAATATCTCCTTCTTCCACCTGATGCTCCATAATAGTATTTCCATCAGTATTCACTACTCGAATAATACCAGCAGCTGGCGGGAAGAATGTTTTATCATGAGAACCATATTCCTCAGCTTTTTGAGCCATCAAACCAACATTGGAAACATTACCCATTGTACTAGGATCGAAAGCACCATTTTCTTTACAATAATCTACCGCAACCTGATAAAATGTTGAGTAGCAACGATCTGGAATAATTGCTTTTGTATCTTGCAATTGTCCATCAGCATTCCACATTTTTCCGCTATCGCGAATTACAACAGGCATAGAAGCATCAATAATTATATCGTTACTTGCATGAAGATTGGTTATTCCTTTATCAGAATCAACCATTGCAATTGCTGGTGCAGTAGTATAAACAGCATCTATATCAGCTTCAATTTCTTTACGTTGATTTTCAGGAAGACTTGAAATTTTCTTATATAAATCACCTAATCCTAAATCGGCATTAATACCTAAATCATTAAATACAGCTGCATATTTTTCGAATACATCTATAAAGAAAACAGAAACAAACTGACCAAAGATTACTGGGTCCGAAACCTTCATCATAGTAGCTTTTAGATGTACTGAGAATAAAACTCCATTTTTCTTAGCATCCTCAACTTGCTCAGCGATAAAAGCTCTCAATTCGTTAATACTCATATATGTACCATCTAATACTTCTCCTTCTAAAAGAGCCATATTATCTTTAAGTAGTAGCACATTTCCGCTAGCATCAACAAATTCGTATTTTACAGTATCTGCTTTTTCCATTGTTAAAGACTTCTCATTCCCATAAAAATCACCTTTAGACATATGTGCCACATGTGATTTTGAATCAGCAGCCCAAGCGCCTAATCTCTTAGGGTTTTTTTGAGCGAATGCCTTAACTGAAGGAGCTACTCTACGATCAGAGTTTCCTTCGCGAAGTACTGGATTAACAGCACTACCTAAGCATTTTGCATAGCGAGCATTAATCTCTTTTTCATCATCAGTCTTTGGATCTTCAGGATAATCAGGCAATTTATATCCCTTATCTTGAAGCTCTTTAATAGCAGCTTTCAGTTGTGGAATTGATGCACTAATATTAGGAAGCTTTATAATATTTGCCTCAGGTTTCTTAACCAAGCCGCCTAGATAAGCTAGCTCATCATTTATTCTTTGATCTTCAGTTAGGAAATCAGGAAAAGTAGAAATAATTCTTCCTGGAAGGGAAATATCTCTTGTTTCTACTTCAACTCCTGCCGCCTTTGTAAAGGCATTTACAATTGGTAATAATGAGTAAGTTGCTAAAGCCGGAGCTTCATCAATCTTAGTCCAAATAATTTTCTTATTCATAATTTTGCTTTATTAAGAGGTCGATATAGACCATCAATAGCTTCGTTATTCTCGTTGTCAAATTCAGTCGATTACTAAAGTAAACTCCTGAATTTAACGCCTCAAATGCCTCGCTCTTGAAGCCCTATATCAACCTTTGATTTGCTTTGCAATTCTATAAAATAGAATCTCAAAAAATTAGTTATTATTTCTACGAATTAGATTAAGTGCTGATCCTGCTTTAAACCAATCAATCTGATTTTGGTTTAAGGTGTGATTAACTAGCACTTCCTCTTTACTTCCATCGGCATGATTAAGTATTACTTGAAGTGGAGTACCAGGAGTCAATGTTTTAATTCCGATGATATCGATTCTATCGCCTTCAAGAATTTTGTCATAATCAGCAGGGCTATCAAAAGTAAGTCCTAATACTCCTTGCTTCTTAAGATTTGTTTCATGAATACGAGCAAAAGAGCGAACCAAAACAGCTTTAACGCCAAGGTTACGAGGCTCCATTGCAGCATGCTCTCGTGATGAACCTTCACCATAGTTTTCGTCACCAATTACTATAGATCCTGTTCCATGCTCTTTGTAATAACGGGCAGTATCAGGTACTCCTGCATACTCACCAGTCTCTTGATTCTTGATACTATTAACCGTTTCACCGAAATAATTTATAGCGCCAATCAACATATTATTAGAGATATTATCTAAGTGACCACGGTATTTCAACCAAGGGCCAGCCATAGAAATATGATCAGTTGTACATTTTCCTTTAGCCTTAATCAATAGGTTTAGTCCTAAATAATCTTCACCATCCCAATCAGCAAATGGAGCTAACAATTGCAGGCGATCAGAGCTTGGAGAAACTGCAACATTCACATTACTGCCATCCTTTGCAGGAGCTTGGTAACCTGAATCTTTTGCTTCAAATCCACCTTCAGGAAGTTCCCAACCTGTTGGAATATCTAACTTAACTTCTTCGCCATTTTCGTTTGTAATTGTGTCTGTTTCAGGATTAAAATCCAAGTTACCAGCAATTGCTAAAGCGGTCACCATTTCAGGAGAAGCTACAAATGCGTGAGTATTTGGATTTCCATCAGCACGTTTTGTAAAGTTACGGTTGAAAGAATGAACGATTGTATTTTTAGGGTCGCCTTCAATATCATCACGTTTCCATTGTCCGATACAAGGGCCACAAGCATTTGTAAAAATAGTAGCACCTAATTTCTCAAATACTTGCAATATTCCATCACGTTCAGCAGTATAGCGTACCAATTCCGAACCAGGATTTATTCCTAAACCTGCTTTTACTTTCAGTCCTTTATCAATTGCTTGTTTTGCAATAGATGCAGCACGAGAAAGATCCTCATATGATGAGTTAGTACAAGAACCAATTAATGCCCATTCTACTTTCAATGGCCAATCATTATCACTTGCAACTTTTGCCATATCGGCAACAGCAGTATCACGATCTGGAGTAAAAGGTCCATTCAAATGAGGTTTCAATTCATCCAAATTAATCTCTATTACTTCATCATAATATTTTTCTGGGTTAGCATAAACTTCATCATCAGCTTTTAAGTGATGAGCTACTTTATCAGCCTCAACAACCACTTCTGCTCTATTGGTTGATTTCAAATAAGCAGCCATATTTTTGTCATAAGCAAATATGGAGTTTGTTGCGCCAATTTCGGCACCCATATTACATATTGTTGCTTTTCCTGTTGCAGAAAGAGAAGTTGCACCTTCGCCAAAATACTCAACTATAGCACCGGTACCACCTTTAACAGTGAGA
>JAOZKO010000291.1 GCA_029935325.1 Bacteroidales bacterium | reverse complement strand
AGCCAATAACTTTACAACCTTGTGATAAATAGAATTTAGCTAATCCCAAACCAATCCCTGAGCTACTCCCAGTAATTATTATATTCCTTGCTTGCATAATTATAAATAAGTTTCAGCAAAGATACGATTTAGGAATTAATAGAGTAAAAAAAAGTAATCAGAATTCGGTAATCAGTAATCAGCAACAAGATTGTTGACTGCCAATTACAAATTACTGAATACCGATTACTGATAAAATTAGGATTCAAAATGTTTCAATATAAACTCATCCTAAATCCTGCAGAACCATAGACTTTAACAATAATAACCTTCTATGACTCAACTTCGGTAAACTTAATTCCCAATTCTTCAAGTTCGTCAAGAATAGGATTATAAAGCTCAGGAATAACTGGAACATGCACCCCCACTAGTTTTATATCTCCAGTGGCAACCATTTTGGTAGCAATAGCCAGAGGAGTACCTACTGTTATTGCCATGGCAGTTTTTTCCTTGCTTTCGCCTCTTACAACTATCGAAGAGATAATCTTCTTCTCTTCTCCGCTTTTGGTTGTAAACTCAAATCGGTGTTGCATAGCAATCATATCTATATCGCCATCTTCCAATTGAAGTTTACGCTCCATAATAGATTGCAATATCTGAGCTGGAGTCGCATTTTTTAATTCAATTTTGGTATTATCAAATATCCCTAACCACTGAAGCTTATTAAATACGTCTTCATCAATTATTTCAGAAAATTGCGCTTTTAATTTTACCTCTACAGCTGTATCTTGCTCGTATGGTAAAAAAGTATTGATAAATTCTCTATAGGTCATATTCGCAGAATTCTCAATAGCATAAGTATCATCTGTAGCACCTAATTGCACAAATATATCCCATGCTTTTGCAAAACCTGGGCGACGCATTGTTCCTCTAAAAATAGTAGGAATATCCTCTAATCCATAGGTCTCTCGGTATTTTAATGAATCTCTATTAGGATAAATCTCAAAATCACCAACACCTTCTATAGATGTATGAGCTATGCGTTTAAATAGTCTTTGATACGGAATATACTTATATCTTCCATTGCGGATAAACATTGAATTTCCTTGTCCTGCTAGAACAACATTTCTCGGATTCCAAGTAAATTTATAATTCCAAGGATTATTATCAAATTCAGGGGCAACTAAACCACCTGTTGAAGAAAAGAAAGCATGTAAATTAGAACCATCAGCTCTTAATTTATCAATTACTTTCATTGCTGACATATGGTCAATACCTGGGTCAACACCCAACTCCATAAATATTCCTATTTCAGAGTCTTTTGCACCCTGATCCAAAGCTTTAATCTCTGGTGAAACATAAGAAGCTGTTAGCATTTGCTTTTTATGTTTTACGCAACTTTCAGCAATTAAATGATGAAAGCTAGCAGGCAACATTGATACTACAATATCTGTTGAACTGATAACTGTCTCTATTTGTTCAGCATCATTTACATCAAATCTAAAAGCATGACCTCTTTTATTGCCATTTGTTTTTTGGATTGCTATAGATTCATCATAATCACCAATATGAATTTGCCAATCATAGCTTTCCGCCCTTTGGAGTAAATAATCTATCAGGCTAGTAGCTGATAAACCTGCTCCTAATATTGTTATGTTTTTCATTGATTGTTAAGTGTTTAAATATTATATTAATTAATTTGTTTTAATGTGCTACTATCAAGTTAATACTTCGTTAATGTTTTATATAAATCACACAGTCAGGCGATTACAGCCTTATGCAATAATGTATAATATTCACAAAATCAACCCTTTGCGTCTTGGCGTCTTTGCGAGAAACAAAAACTCAACGAACTATTGTCAAGTAACACCATTAATTAATGAACATATAAATATTGTAATTTATCCCTGTTAAGTAATAAATTAATGGGGCTAAATTAAAAAGATATTTAACACTATGACGAAAATGTCATTGGTTTTTTAACAAGATTTGGGTTGATAACTATATATTTGTTTTAATTGGCAGTAAGACAAATACATAGCTTGTTAATATTTTATTATTTTATGTGTTTCTATTGTTGATTTTGTTTTTATTTTAATAAAGTTAATTTCTGATGTTAAGTTCTGTAAATCAAGTAAAAAAAAGGTTTTCTTCCCAAAAAGAATATCATAATTATTTGGCTCTATTTTTCCAAAATCAAATTATAAAACTCTATCACTTTCTTATAATCCTTCTTTTTATCTTCTTTAATAGGAATAGCTGGTGGTGATTTCATTTTTAATGGATCAATAGGAGTTCCGCTTTTATATACTCTAAAATCTAAATGCGGTCCCGTTGACATTCCTGTGGAGCCAACATAGCCAATAACAGTTCCTTGTTTTACAAAATCCCCTTTTTTAAGTCCCTTGGCATAACGCGATAGATGGGCATATCCTGTGGTATAAGTCCCATTGTGCTTAATCTCTACTCGTTTTCCATAGCCTCCTTTTCTTCCAACAAATATAACCTTGCCATCACCAATTGTTTGTACAGGTGTGCCTGTTGCAGCAGCATAATCTACCCCATGATGTGGGCGGCGGATTTTCAAAACAGGGTGGAGGCGACTATTACTAAACTTTGAACTAATTCTTCTAAATCTTAATGGCGCTTTCAGAAATGCTCTACGCAAACTACCACCTAATTCGTCAAAATAATCCTCAAGACTATCTTGTACAAATATGTATGCTAGGTAATTATGCTCTGAATGTGTGAAGCTGCATGCTAGGACTTTTCCTAAGCCAATATATGTACTATCAATATATCGGGTTTCATATATTACATTAAAACTATCGCCCTTTTGGAGTCCGTAAAAATCAATAGTCCAAGCATAAATATCGGCAAGGTCCATTGATAACATTGGGTCAATCCCGGCATTTTTCATGCTCATCCATAACGAAGATTCAATTACACCTTTTGATATATTTGTATCAAGTATAATTGGCAGTTCATGTGAACTTACAATTACTTCATTCCTATAATCAAACTTAATATAGTTAGTTTCGTTAACTTGATATATCAAGAAATCAGTCTTTGTGGTGCTATCTTTTCTATTAAAAGTAAAATATTTATTTCCCGAGCGGATATATCGAATATCGAAAATACCCTCAGAAGCCAATACTGTTTCATGAACTCTTGAATAAGGAATTCCTTGGTCTGTTAAAATAGTAGAAAAATATTGATTAGTCCTTACCTTGTGATTGTCAATAATATAATCAGTAATAGGAATACCAAATCTTTTTTCAATCTCCTTTTTTATTTCTTCTTTTGGTTCTGCTTTCGCATCTTTATTATCAATTGATTTTGTAGAATTTTCGCATGAACTAAATGTTAAAAACCCCAATGTAAGAATCCCTAGAAAAGCTATTTTAAATAATTGATTATTTGTGTTTGTCATAAATTGTTTTTGTAATTATTAAAGCCCAAAACTACCATAACGGTGGAAAAGCTAAAAGAGTATATTGTTTAATTGTGCACGGTGGGTTGTTAATAGAGTTGTGTGTTGTGTGTTGGTGACCTCCTGCGCTAAAGCTTCGGAGGTTAAATGTGTTGATGTGTTCATAGACTCGGCGCGTCTTTAAGACGCACCGAGTCTGGCTAGAGATACCAGTGGGAGTGCGACTTAAAGTCGCGCCCCCACTCGCTAAAGCTTCGGTGAAA
>JAOZKO010000002.1 GCA_029935325.1 Bacteroidales bacterium | reverse complement strand
CTCCAACCGGATTCCCAATAAGAGGCATTTTTTCCATTTTATAAACCTCGAGGCTTGCATAGCCAAATTCTTCAACAATTTTTCCAAGCATAAGGTAAATGCCGTCACCGCGAAATGGATATTTCTTTAATGAATCGGGAAAGTGAACAGTATCGAAGAAATTGCCTTCAACATCTACAAAAGTTGAAAAGTGCATATAGTCTTTCTTTACGGTTTTCACATATTTAATAGTCACCAAATGCCCTAGCATACGGATAGTTTTTCCAATATATTTATTCAGATTATTTGCCATTATATCTCCTCTAAACTTGGTTTCCAGTAAATCAAAATAGGAAGAAGTTATAGGAAAACCAATTAGCTCTATTTCGTCATATGCGTTTACAATAGGATCATTTGTCAGCTCCGGTAATTGAAAATTTCGCTTGCGATAGGGGAAAAGCTGAGAAGTATTTTCCATAGAATTCTTTTTAGTTTTGCCAAGCAAACTATGAGCCTCCCACATCAGTGCAGCTTTGTTTTGATTCAAATCGCCAAAAGCTCCACTACGTATAAGGGTTAGCACCTGCTCTATGCCAATCTGCACTCTTGACAAAAATTCATCAAAAGCCCTATAAATTCCATTTTGCTTTCGCTCTTTAACAATGGTTTTAGCAAGCTTACGCTCTAGGTTTTGTAAGTGCACAAAGCCCACATAAATCTGGTCTTGCTCAATATGTGTAAGATAATTACTATGATTTATATTTGGCAGCATAAGCTTGGCCCCCAATCGTTTTGCCTCGTTGAAATACACCCATGAGCGATAAAACCCACCAAAATTATTTATCACTGCAGTAATAAATTCCAAAGGAAAATATGCTTTAAGATATAGACTCTGGTAGCTTTCAACGGCATAGGAAGCGGAATGTGCTTTGCTAAACGAATAGCCAGCAAAAGATTCAATTTGTCGCCATATTTCTTTGGTTATTTCATCAGGATAATGCCGCTCCTTGCAATTGCTATGAAATTTGCCAACAATACGATTTAGCTCTTCTTTGGAGCGAGTTTTTCCGCTCATCGCTCTTCGCAATACATCTGCATCTGCCAAATCCAAGCCTGCAAAATGATGACATATTTTAAGCACATCTTCTTGGTAAACCATTACACCAAAGGTTTCCTTAAGCTGCACCTCCATTATTGGGTGAAGATATTTGAAACTCTTGGGGTCGTTATAGCGATTTATATATTCACGCATCATTCCTGAGCGAGCAACCCCAGGGCGGATAATAGAACTTGCTGCAACAAGTGTTAAATAATTATCGCAGCGGAGTTTTTTAATAAGACCACGCATGGCTGGGCTTTCGATATAGAAACAACCGATGGTTTCTCCACTCTTAAGTAAATTTCGAACCTTTGCATCAGTCTTAAATTTTTCAACATTATGAAAATCAATAATTTGCTTCTGATTTTCGGCAATTAGTTTCACACTATCCTTAATATGGCCAATCCCTCTTTGGCTCAGAATATCTAGTTTCTCAAATCCAATATTCTCCGCCACATACATATCCCATTGTGTTGTTGGAAAACCCTTGGGAGGCAAGTCCAGAGCTGTAAAATTAGTTATTGGATCTTCGCTAACCAATATTCCACCAGCATGTATGCTCCGCAAATTAGGGAAATCAGTCATCAAAGCAGCAATGCTATGAATCTTCATATTGATATCATGTCGATTGCGCTTTGCCTCCGGATATTTAATCAAATCATCAATTTCTTCCTTGGGAAGACCATATACTTTTCCTAATTCCCGATATATGGATTTGCCTTTAAATGTAGAAATTGTACCCAAAAGTGCAGTATGTTCCTTGCCGTACTTATTGAAAATATATGACTGCACATCATCCCGCTCTAGCCACGAATAATCAATATCAAAATCGGGTGGCGAACTACGTTTTGGGTTGATAAACCGCTCAAAATATAAATCCAGTTCTATAGGGTCCACATCTACTATCTTTAAACAATAGGCCACTACACTATTGGCACCACTACCTCGCCCCACATGGTAGTATCCTTGCGACATCGAATACTGAATAATATCCCAAGTAATAAGAAAATATGCCGAAAAGTTCATTTGATTTATAATTCGTAATTCCTTATCAATTCGTTGTTTGGCAATAGTATTATAGCGTCCATAGCGAAAGTTCATTCCCTCATAAGCAAGCTGCCGTAATAGTAATCGGTCTTCATCTTTACTCTGAGTATAGCATTGTTTGTTTTTAATGCTTTTAAAGTCGAAATCGATACTGCATTTGGACATTAGAGCTTCAGTATTTTTTAGCAAAAATGGATACTGACTAAATAATTCCTCCAATTGGTTGGGACTTGGCATCCGTTCGCTAAAGTGAGCTAGGAACTTAGGTTCCAACTGACTTAGCAATATATTATGGTCTATGGCGCGCAAATGATTGTGAAGCTCAAAGGAACGACCGCCACTATGGGTAATAGGGTGTAGCGCAATAAGTTTATGATAAAAAGATTTGGGAATATTTAGTAATTTCAAGATTTGATAATAGGTGATTCCCAAAAATTCATCCTTTCGCATTTGGGAAAATAATTCCAGCAATTGTACCAAAGATTTCTCTTTGGGGAAAGAGTAAACAAAGAATACATCTTTCAACTTTGGCGCAGATTTGGGAAGAGGCTTTTTTTCTAAATTATGCTCTGTTAAGAATTTATTCAGCTGCTGGAAACCAATATTACTTTTAGCAATTCCTATATACAATAACTGATCTCCATCTCGAAATTCAATCCCAGCAATAGGTTTTATATCTTGCTTTTTACAGGCCTTAACAAAATCAATAATCCCGGTGCTATTATTAATATCAGTCATTACTATTTGCTTCTGCAACTTATTATTGGCAATGGAAACGAGTTCCTCCACCGATAAAGTTCCGTATCTTAAACTATAGTATGAATGACAATTTATTAGCATTATGATTAGATTTCAATCAATCTTTAGTTCTTAAAGATAGTAAAATAGATGATATATCCCGGATTGATTAGATGATAATCGCAAGGCGGTCGTTCGCTTTATATTCTGGACTATTTATTTTTCTTTTCGCTGCATCTTCGAATAATACAATTCGTGGATTATTAAAAATAGCATTTTACAAGTATTTGATACATAAATCACACAATTATGAGTTAGCCTTGAATTTTTGCCCACAAAAACGGCCGTAGAGCCAATAATATTTACTATATTTGCGCATACAAAACTCCGATCAATAGGGGTTTTGAACAACACTAAAATAAGTTAGAATGAAGAGCTCTATATCACTAATTGTCATATTTACATTTATATTACAAATGTCTATTTTTGCCCAAGGCAGTAAAAAGACTTTTCGGGTAGGAATAATTAAGTATAAAACTGAAGAGAAGCTAGTTGACACCTATGCTCCTATGATAAAATATATTGGTGATAAACTAAATATGCCCACCACTATGCACTTTGTAGATGAAGATAAACTTGCCTATGAACTAATGCAGGGGAACTATGATTTGGGTATTTTTAAGCCATTTTCATACCTTAAATCAAAAGTTAATTTTCCTGAAATAGAAGTTTTTGCAAGCCAGGCAGTGAGTAATAAGGATTATTATATTGGAGTGATTATAGCTAAAAAATCTAGCAATATTAATCAGCTGAAAGATTTTAAAGGCACGAATTTTCTATTTATTAAACCAACTTCCACATCTGGTTATAGGTATCCCAAGGGCATTTTCAAAGAGTATGATATTGATATCGAATCTGGTTTTTTCAATTATGATTTCTCCTATAATCACGATAAGGCAATACTTGCGCTTATTAATAATGAAGCAGACGGTATAGCCGTATCAAAATCTGTTCTCTTAAATAATAAGGAAATTAGTAGCGATGAATATATTATTCTAAAGGAATATAAAGTGCCTAACCATGCATATGTTTTATCGCCAATTATTGACTCTATAATGCAGCTTAATATAAAGGAGATTATGCTAAATGCGTTTAAGGATCCCAATAGTAAAGATCTATTTGATAACTCATTAAATATCACTAAGTGGATTGAGAAGGATGATAATTACTATAATTATCTTCGACGTTATTTGAGAATAATACGAGTAAAACCTAGTGTAAATTCAATTTTGGAATTGAAAATAAGTGCGAAAGATAAGCTCACAAAAAAAGGTGATGTTATTTCCATATTGCGTGATGAAATAATAGAGGAATTAACATCTAGCAATCGATTTGCCAATGATAATAAGCAATCTAATAATGTACATGATATAAAGGTGGTTTTATCCTTTGTAGAAAACAAGACCTATCGTTATCAGGTTTATTTAGATAATGTAAGAGTCTCAAAATCAAATATTGAAGAAGAACATCTGATTTCTGAATTACCGAAATTAGTAACCGCAAGTGTACTCAATCACCTAATAATAGAAGCTAGTTTATTAACTAATGGTACCGATTGGTTTGTAACTTTTGGACTCGATGATGGGCTAAATCGCAATAATTATAACTACTATATCGAAAGTGAAAACAATATAAAAACACCTCTAACTCTAAAACGACTTACAGACCTAAATGCATATTTTGAGCCTATTTCGAGTTTAGCGGAGGGGCAAATAGTAAAGATCGATTATGTAAATGCAGAGTTTAGCGACTCGCAAATTGCCATGACTGATATTCTTGATGTAGAGAATTTTTGGAAAGAGAATTTTTGGGATAAACTTGGGCTAATTGGTGGAGCATTAATTGCGGTTACTTCTGCTTTCTTAGGTTGGTATTTTAATACACGAAAAAAGAGAAGGTTTAAATTAATGCTTACTGAAACTAATCAAGTATTAACTAATTTTTACCACGAAAAGATAAAGCAAGACCAGAATATAACTGAGCTTAAGGATGCTTTTACCAAGGAACTGGAAAAAGGAAGTATCACAGAAAATCAGTTTCTAATTCTTAAACATAAAATTAGTGAGATTGAAGTTGAAATGAATAAAACTACTTCTAGTTAGTGCATTTTCTTGCTGACACTAGTTAAAATATGCACGGCTTACTTTACCTGTATCTGCCTTGCTTGGCAGACAGCTTAGTACTTAAAAGTCACCAAAGTATTGTTAGTATAAACACTATTTAAATAAAATATTCGTTTACAAATATATTCTATAGCATCCTTTTTTATATTTTTGTGCACCAAATTATTATAATTAACTTTTGAATCCATTAAGGAAACTAGTTGGACAAACTGCGGTTTATGGGCTTAGCAGTATTTTAGGAAGAATAATGGGATATCTTCTGGTTCCTATATACACCAATGTTTTGGCACAGGGAGTTTATGGATCTGTGGTAGAATTATATTCCTATATTGCTCTTTTACTTATACTATTGACTTATGGGATGGAAACTACCTTCTTCCGATTTGCAGAGTCAACAGGCAAGCCCAAAACAATTTTTGGGACAGCCTTTAGCTCCTTAATTATTAGTAGTTTTATTTTTCTTCTATTTATATTTGGATTTAAGCAGGATTTTGCTGAGCTTATTCATTATGCTCATAAGCCAGAATACATTACCTATTTAGCTCTAATATTATTTTTCGACACCATTAATACTATTCCATTTGCAAATTTAAGACTTCAGGAAAGACCCAAGAAATTTGTAGTAATTAAGCTTACAGGTATCTTTGTAAATATTGGACTAAATTTATTCTTTATATATTTTCTTACTTGGTTTACCGAATCCTATAGCGATAATAATATTTCGCAATGGATAAACACTTGGTATAACGCTGACAATAAGGTAGATTATATATTTGTAAGTAATGTTATTTCTAGTGGTCTAATGGTATTAATGTTTATTCCTGAGTGGTTTAAAATCCGTCTCATTTTTGATTTTGACATTTGGAAAAAGATGA
The DNA here is from genome assembly GCA_029935325.1 of Bacteroidales bacterium. Classification (GTDB taxonomy): domain Bacteria; phylum Bacteroidota; class Bacteroidia; order Bacteroidales; family UBA1556; genus UBA6267. The sequence goes on along the minus strand of JAOZKO010000002.1, from coordinate 26,408 downwards.
TTGCTTATGCAATGCCATTGCTTATTTTTGGAATGGCAGGAGCAGTAAACGAGGTAATTGATAGAGTTTTGCTAAAGTATCTTTTGCCAGAAAATATTGCTATGTCTCAGGTGGGAATTTATGGAGCTGTTTATAAGATATCCATTCTGATGACTATTTTTATTCAGGCATATCGTTATGCTGCTGAACCGTTTTTCTTTGCGCAAGAAAAGCATAAAGATGCAAAAATAATGTATGCCAATATGATGAAGTACTTTGTTATGGTTACTTCCCTTATTTTTTTAGGCACAATGCTTTATATGGATATTATTATTCATTTTATAGGAAAAGAATTCCGCTCAGGAGCTTTTGTAATACCAATTTTACTATTGGCAAATCTATTTCTTGGTATTTATTATAATTTATCAGTTTGGTATAAACTCACCAATAAAACTCGCTTTGGAGCATATATTTCAATAATTGGAGCAATTATTACCATCAGCTTAAACTTTTATTGGATCCCAATAATTGGTTACGAAGGTTCAGCTTGGGCAACTTTTATTTGCTACGGAAGTATGATGCTCATCTCATTTTTATGGGGTCGTAAGTATTATCCAATACCTTATAACCTGCCTCGAATATTATTTTATATTGGGCTTGCTGTGGGTTTCTATTTACTAAGCACACTATTACAGATTGAATCACTGGCCATTAGATTAAGTGTACATAGTATATTATTATTATTATTTGTGGGTATATTGTTGGCAATGGAGCGAGTTAATCTATTTCCTAAAAAGGCAAGCTAAAGCTTTATTAGACTTTGTAATGCCCGATGATTTTAATTGTTATAAAGTCTATTACAATAAAATAATATCTTTTCAGTTTATCAATTGCAAAAGCTTTATTTTTGCAGTGCAATTAATGAAATAGATTAATTGCTATATAAACACATATTATGGAAAAGAAACAAATTGCAGAAGTAAAAAAGGGAAGTACTACCGGTTATAAAGTAACCATAGGAATATTGGTAGCAATAATTGCAGTTCTTCTATGGATATTGCTTTATTCTCGCGAAGAAATAAAAGCCGTAACCCATGAAAAAGAAGAAATTCGCCTAGATTTAACAGGAGAGCTAGATTCTCTAATGATGGAACATCTCAGTGTTAAAAAAGATTACGGTGATTTAACTGAGCAAGCTCAGCAAAAGGATAGCGTGATAATGGCCAATGCTGAGGAAATTAAAAAGCTGATTGCAAAGAGCTCTGACTATAGGCGCATTAAACGAAAACTTAATTACTTAAGGACTATTCACCAAAGCTATGTTGATCAGTTGGATTCGTTATATACTGCAAATAAGCATTTAACGGAGGAATTGGATATAGCCCACAAGCAAATAAATACTAAAGACCGTCAAGCGGTACAGCTAAAAGAAGAAAAGGAACACCTTACGCAGATAATGGAGGCTAGTGCAGTGCTGAAAGCGTATAATGTAAAAGGATCCACCTTTAATCTAAAGGGTAAAAATAAACGTGAAATAGAAACCTATAAAGCTAGACGTGTTGATCGAGTAAAAATACGATTTACGGTAAGCGAAAATCCATTGGCAGAACCAGGTCTGCGGACAGCATATATACGTATAGCAAGGCCTGATGGACTGATAATAGCTAAAGGTAGAGGCGATGAGTATAGCTTTGAAGCTAATGGAACTCGATTGCAGTTCTCCATGAAAAAAGATTTGGATTATAAAAACAAAGCTATAAATGTGGAGTTAAACTGGGATAAACAAACTGATACTCCAGCTATGAAGGGAAAATATAGTATCTCTATCTATATGGATGGCCGTAAGATTGGCATGAGCCAATTTATATTGGAATAAAATCACGCTTGTTAATTTATATTACTAAGCACTGTATATATCGCTGACCTTGAAGGTGTCAGGTAATAATAGCCATGGGTGAAGCGCATGGCTATTATTATTAGCATGGTAGTTTTGGCGTATATTTTTGTTTTTTCAACAAAAATTATGACAAAACACTTCGTGATTTATAACAAATTGAAATGAAGGGGTTTAATAAATTGATAAGTTATATAATTTACAAATAAGCAAATCTTTGTACCTTAGTGTCTTTGTGAGAAACAAAATATTATTAAAGTATTACCTTAGAAACAGACTAAGAATTCAACACTCCAATAATCCCATCCACATCCTGCTTTAGCATACAATCAAAATGCTTCTTAGGACATTTTTTATATCCTATTTTACTACAGGGTCTGCATTTTAGATTCTTCACTTCAAAAATATGTGATTTCTTTTCTTCACCATTTGGCAAAAGTGCGTACATACCAAACTCTGGAATGGTATTTCCCCAAACACTAATTATTTCTTTGTTAAATGCCGCAGCAATATGCATTAAACCAGTATCAGGTGTGAGTATTTTTTTGCAGTATTTTACTACTGCAGCAGACTGATTTAAACTAAGTTGCCCAGTTAAATCCATGCACTTTTCACCAATTTTATTTTTGATCTCAGCAGCTTTTGTGGTGTCCTCTTTTCCTCCTAAAAGAACAATTATTGAATTCGATGCTTTACCAATCTTAATAATAATATCATTGGGGGTCTGTTTTGTTTGATGAGCGCCACCAATTACAAAAACATTATAATCATCACTATTCTTTAAATCAATTTTGCTAAATATATCTTCATCGGCTTCGCTTATAAAATAATCTAAACCCTTGCCATCGTATTTATAATTCCAAAAGGAAACTGTATCCAGATACCTATCTACAATATGTACAGGAGGTAGAATATCCCATTTAAGATTAACTCTAATCCACTTTTCGTAATTCAACTTATTTACGGTTTTAAAAGGCTTCCGAAGTTTTGCAATTAATCTTTTTGATCTTAAATTCTGATGTAAATCTAAAATATAATCGTAATCCTCATCCATTAATTGATCCTGAATTTCTGTAATTTCCTTTTTGAAAGTAAATAACTTATTGATGTATGGATTGTGAAATAGTACTGCTGAAAATTTTTCTTTAGTAATATAGTGTATAATATTATTATCAGTATTTTGCGCCAACACCCTCATAACAGGTGTGGTCAAAACTATATCGCCAATGGAACTAAACCGAATAATAAGGAATTTCATACTATTTATAATAATAATTTAAAAAGAATTAGTGCAAAGATAGAAGAGCTACATTTAAATTCCTAATTTTGCAGCATGATTTTAATAGATACCCATACTCACCTTTATTCCGATAAGTTTGATTCTGATCGTGATTTAATAATAAACAGAGCAATTAATCAAGGAGTAGAAAAATTCTTGTTACCAAACATTGATGTTGAAAGCATTGAACCAATGCATAAGCTTTGTAATCAGTATCCTGATAATTGTTTCCCGATGATGGGACTGCATCCAACTTCAGTAGACCAAAACTATAAGGGAGTTTTAAGCCATATTAAATCTCAATTAGAAAAGAATAGATATATAGCAATTGGTGAAATAGGAATAGACTTATATTGGGATAAAACTTATGCCAATGAGCAAAGAATTGCTTTACTTGAGCAGTTTCAGTGGGCAATTGATTATAATTTGCCAGTGGTTTTACATTCTAGAGATTCTTTAAAAGAGATTATTGAGGTAATTAAAGAGTTCAATAATCCTAAATTGCATGGGGTTTTTCATTGTTTTACGGGAAGTCAAAAACAAGCTGAAAGTATTATTGAATTAGGCTTTTTATTAGGTATTGGTGGTGTTTTAACATTTAAAAATTCTGGTTTATCACAAGAAATAAAAAGCATAGACTTAAAACATCTTGTTTTAGAGACAGATTCACCATATTTAACGCCAAGTCCCTATAGAGGAAAAAGAAATGAAAGTGCTTATGTTATGTTAGTTGCACAGAAGTTAGCGGAGACTAAGAATCTAAGCATTGAGCAAATAGCCAATATTACAAGCGAAAATGCTAAGAAATTATTTCAAATACAATAAGATATGACAGATACTTCTATTTTAGTGATATATACTGGTGGAACCATTGGGATGGTTCAAGACGAGCAAACGGGATCTCTAATTCCTTTTGATATCGAGAATATAGATGAATATATCCCTGAATTTAGAAGATTGGATTATAAGATTAATGCTATCTCTTTTGATCCACTAATCGATTCATCAGATATATTACCAGAGCAATGGCTGGAAATGGCAGAAATAATTAAGTCCAATTATGAGGAATATGATGGATTTGTTATCCTTCACGGTTCTGATACTATGTCATATACTGCTTCTGCATTAAGCTTTGTTTTACAAAACCTTAATAAACCGGTAATAATAACGGGCTCACAACTTCCATTGGGAGTGATAAGAACCGACGGAAGAGAGAATTTTATTAGCGCATTAGAATTTGCTGCAGCAAAAGATGATGAAACTCCAATGGTGCCCGAAGTATGTGTGTTTTTTGAAAATAAATTATACCGTGGAAATCGTACATATAAGTATAATGCTGAGAACTTCAATGCTTTTAAATCTGGAAATTATCCACTATTAGGGGAGTCAGGCGTGAAGCTAAAATTTTATAAAGAAAATATTCTGAAGCCAAATTTCAAAAAACTAAAATTGCATAATAAGCTAGATTCTAATGTAGGGATCCTTAAAGTATTCCCTGGAATGCAAGCAAGTTTTGTGGAGGCAGTTCTAGAAGCCAAGAACCTAAGAGCCCTGGTGCTAGAAACCTATGGAGCTGGTAATGCATTTACAAAACCTTGGTTTATTTCCCTTTTGAAGCAAGCTATTGATAATGGACTGGTGATTTTTAATGTTAGCCAATGTATTGGTGGAAGTGTGGAAATGGGAAAATATGAAACATCACGCCAAATGAAAGAAATTGGTGTTATTGGAGCCAAGGATATGACCATATCATCAGCAATAGCTAAGCTAATGGTGATTTTGGGCGAAGAAAAGAATAATAGTAAAATTGTTGCTAGATTTATTAAATCTTGGGTTGGCGAAATTTCGGAATAATTATTGTACAAGGCGGTTGAACAACATAAAATATTACATATGAATAAATTAATTTTAAAAAGAATACAGAGCTTATTTATTGCATCAATATTCCTTAGCCTTTTTATTTCTTCATGTGGCGATGAATCAAATAATAATTCAAGCCAAAGCATATTGTTTACATCAGGAGGACGAACATCCGAAGTATTGGTTGTTATTAGTGATAATTTATGGAAGTCAGCTTTAGGTGACAGTATTAGGGCGAGCTTATTAAATGTTCCAGATTGGTCAGCTAGATTAGAGCCTGAGTATATTGTAAGCCAAATACCTTACAAAACTTTTGGTAGTACTTATCAAAAACAGCGAAATATTCTTTTTATTAAGAAAGAAGATTTATCAAAGCCAAAAGTAGAATTGAAAAATAATCGTTATGCTAAACCACAAACAGTTATAGTAATTAAGGCCAATGATATGGAATCATTAACTAATTCTTTTGTGAAATTTAAAGATCAAATTAAGTCTGCTTTCCATAAAAATGAATTAAAGCGCATTAATAATGCTTATAAAGGCTTAGAAGAAAAAAAGTTAGGTGATCAATTAAATAAAAAATTTGGCTTTAGTATTGTTCTTCCTAAAGGCTTTTATATGGCGATGAATAGAGCAGATTTTGTTTGGTTACGACGTCAAACAAAGGATATTGAAGAGGGGATATTTATTTATACAATTCCATATAGTGATACAGCAAGTTTTAATATGTCTAATATTATTAAACTAAGAAATAGTATAACCAAGCAGTTTATTCCAGGTCCAATTGACAATTCATATATGAAAGTGTCTGATATCTTTCCTCCATATTCAAAACAGCTAGATTTTAAAGGACATTATGCAGTTCAGTTGCGCTCATTATGGGATGTGAAAGGCTATCCCATGGGAGGACCTTTCCTTAGTTATACTTTTGTTGATAATTTTGCCAGCAGATTGATAACCATTGATGGATATATAAAAGCCCCGAAAAAGGAAAAAAGAGATTTGATGTTACATGTTGAAGCTATTTTGGAAAGCTTTGAATATGCGGAAATTCCATCTGATACATTAAAAAAGTAGAGCAGATTTAATAAACTAACATTTTTTTATCCAGTTTTCAATCATCTTTAAACCATATTCCGTAAGTACTGATTCAGGATGAAATTGTACTCCACGGAGATTATACTTTGTGTGTTTTATTGCTTGTATTTGATTCAGTTTATCTGTTGCAATTATATCAAACGGAGTATTTAATAAACTCTCAGGATCCACTACCCAAGAATGATAACGACCACTTTCAAATGTATTTGGGATTTCATCAAATAGTAAATCTTTGGTATCGGTAGTATTTGTTTCAATAGCTATTCCGTGCAATGGCGCTTTTAAATTTATAAGTTGAGCGCCAAAAACCTCAGCTATAGCTTGATGACCCAAACAAACCCCAAGGATTTTTTTCGTAGAAGCATAGGTTTTTATTGTATTTATTGTAATTCCAGAATCCTTCGGCAATCCTGGCCCCGGAGAAATGATTATACCATCATAAAGGTTAATTTCTTCAATATCAATTTCATTATTTCTTTTTACCACTACGCTTTGGCAAAATTGCTTGGCATAATGCTGTAGATTATAAGTAAATGAATCAAAATTGTCAATAATTAATAGCTTCATTATGGTTGATGTTTGTAAAAAGCCTGACGATAATCAAGCAAAAATAAAAGAAAAATCCAATCTAATTTGGTCTTTGTAAATTATATTTGAACTAATTTTGCAAGCAATAAATTTCATAAACTTATGATACGGACATGAAAATCACTAAGGATATTACAATAGAGGAATTAATAGAAGAATTGCCAAGTTCAGTAGAATACTTGATGAAAGAGGGCATCCGCTGCATTGTTTGTGGTGAACCAATTTGGGGCAGTCTTGAGGAAGCCGCTGAAGAAAAAGGCTTTAATACGGCTGATATCGAGCGCTTTGTAATTGAATTGCAAGGATTGGCTGATAATCCACCAAATTCAAAAAAGACAGAGAAGGTAATTGATATTAAAGGCCTCTAGCTATTAATCTTTCGTAGCAAAAAGCGATTTAAAAACCTGCTCAAGTCGGCTATTGCCAATAATTTTAATGGAATAGTCTTTTTGCTGAATACCCTTCATGCTGAATTTAGAAATATAAATTCTTTCAAAACCCAATTTCTCTGCTTCGCGGATTCTTTGCTCGGCATGGTTTACTGTGCGAATTTCTCCTGATAAACCAACTTCGGCAGCAAAACAAGTTTTATCGGGGATTGGTAAATCATAATTTGAAGAAAGAATAGAGCATACTACCGCTAAATCAATTGCGGGATCGTCCACCTTTATTCCTCCTGCAATATTCAGAAACACATCCTTTGCTCCCAATTTAAAACCAGCTTTTTTCTCCAAAACTGCCAATAACATATTCAGTCTTCGAGTATCAAAGCCTGTGGCACTTCTTTGTGGTGTTCCATAAACTGCGGAGCTTGTCAAAGCTTGTACCTCAATAAGCATAGGCCTTCCGCCCTCCATTGTTGCAGTAATTGCAACGCCACTACTTTGCTCATCGCGTTGGGAAATTAATATTTCAGAAGGATTGCTAACTTCTCGCATTCCATTGGAGCGCATTTCATAAATTCCGAGCTCTGATGTTGAGCCAAATCTGTTTTTATGAGATCGTAATAATCTATAGCCATAGTTTCTATCTCCTTCAAATTGAAGAACAGTATCAACCATATGCTCAAGAATTTTTGGCCCAGCAATGCTACCATCCTTAGTAATATGTCCTACTATAAAAACAGGAATATGGCTTTCCTTGGCAAATCGCTGCAATTCGCCAGCACTTTCTCTAATTTGCGAAATACTACCAGCAGTACTATCCACCTTCTCGGTTTGCAAAGTTTGGATTGAATCCACAACTAGTAAATCCACATCCATATTTGCTAAATGCATAAAAATTTCATCAGTACGGGTTTCATTTAAAATATAGCAATGTTCGTTATCAACACCTATTCTATCAGCACGCATGCGAATTTGTTGTGCGCTTTCTTCACCAGAAACATATAGTATTTTGAGATTATTTGCTTTTAACGCCACTTGTAATAATAATGTTGATTTGCCAATTCCAGGCTCTCCACCAACAAGTACCAAGCTGCCTTTTACTAATCCTCCGCCAAGAACCCGATTAAGTTCAGCATTATTCAAATCTATGCGATCCTCATTGGATGAGGTCATTTTATGCACAGCTTGTGGCTTATTCCTTTGTTTTTTTCCTTCTTCCTTTTTCCATTTCGGAGCTTTTTCTATTCTAATTACCTCTTCGCTTATGGTGTTCCATTGTCCACAAACTGAACATTTTCCCATCCATTTTGAATGCTCCGAACCACACTCCCTACAAAAAAAACTTGTTTTAGATTTTGCCATTTGCTAATTTTATGCGAAAGTATAGAAAATTGTGGTAGTAATTAGGGACTTTAAAATACAAACCAAATCAATTTTTCCTGAGCTTCCATATTGCCCAATAATTTATTTGAAAAAGGATATTGGAATTTCCATATCTTTACATCATGGCAAAAAAGCAGAAGTCAAAGAAGAAAAACACAAAGCGTAAAAGGATAATTTCAACGATTCTAATTTTAATAGTTATTATTATCGGCAGTGTATTCTACTATATTTCAAATAATTTTAGTAAGATTCTTACTGAGAAAATTCATAATATCTATTCCCAAACTCAAATTGCAAATTATTATAAACTAGATTTCAAAACACTAAGGATTAACCTAATGGGAATGAAGGTTAGAATATATGATATTCATTTAGAACCCATTGACAGCTTGAATAGTGATTATTTTGAAAAACATGGTAGCTTGGAAATTAATATTAATAAGATTGTGCTCAATGGTGCAGATATAATGGCTTTTATTTCTTCAGATCAAATAAGCATTGATGACTTTATTATTAAGGAATCTAATATTATTTTAGATAATCCTTCAGGAGATTATCAACCATTTGCATTTCTGCATAAGGAGGATAAGAATGACTCATTAGTTTTAGAAATTCAAATTAACAATTTAAGCTTAACTAACGCTAAACTATCCTATTATGGTGATGAGAATAAGGATATTATTAATAGCTTCCAGAAATTTAATCTGGATGTTAGTCAATTGTCTTATAGTAAAGTGATGAATCAATTTGAATTTTCATTAACTCAGTTAAAAGCAAATTTAGAAGAAGCTAAGTTTAAGAGCAATAAAGGAACTCAATTTGGATTGGATAAACTCCAATTTAGCTTAAGTGCTCTCAGTGCTGATAAACAGGAAGGTGATATTGAATTTGATTATAAAGATTTTATTATTCAACTTTTTAAACCGCATTTAACTACTGCAGATAGTGTTTACTCTATTTCAACCGATAATGTGACTATTGATGAAAGTAAAAAATTGCTGAGCATTACTAATGCTCATATAAAACCCATCCTTAATAAGCAAGAATTTGCAAATAAGTATAAATATCAGAAACTAAGACCCGAAGTAAAAGCAAATAACATTAGACTTACCGATATCGACTTTCGTAAACTAATAGATGGAAAAGGAATATTTGCCGACACATTGTTTATTGAAGGGGCCGTTGCAGATTTGTATAAAGATAAAAGGGTGAAAATTAATAAGAATAATTTCCCAAATTATTTAGCAAAGCAGATTTTTAGCATTAAAATTCCTATTGAAATAAAGGTTTTAAAAGCTAGTGGAGCTGAAGTTAAGTTTAGCGCAAGACAAGAGGATGGACAGTTGAGCTATATTGAAATAAATAAACTGGATGCTAAATTAACAAATATCCAAAATAAAGATTTGAATCAGAAACTTGGGTTGTATGCAACTGCTACAGTTCATAATAGCATTCCTTTTTCTATTAATATATTTTTTAATTATAATATGGATCACTTCACTTTCCAAGGAAAGGTTTTTAAGTCAAATCTTGCAAATATAAGTTCTGTAGTTAGGTCTTTTGCTCCAGTATTGATTAAAAGTGGGGAAATAAAACATATGAGCTTTAATGGATTTGCTAGTCGTACTTATAGCAAGGGGGAAATGACTTTTGAATATGATAATCTGAATATTGAATTAGATTTAAAGGATAAAGAACATGAAAAAAAGAAGAAATTCAGGAGTCATATTTTATCCTTTGCTGCCAATACTGTGGTATATTCTAATAATCCAGTAAATCCAGGTTTGCCACTTCGTATTGTAGAGTTTCATGCTCAGCGCGATATGAACAAAGGCTTTATTAATATATTGCTAAAGTCTATTTTTAGCGGAGTAAAAGAGAATTTATTGCCATCGCAGGAAAATAGGAAAAAGTATAAAAAGGAGAAAAAAGGGAAGTGATAAATAGAGAATAATTCCTAAAAATCTGTGATTATTTACCTAAACTGTGTCTATTGTATTCCTAACTTTTATAGCTTGCCTAGCTTAGGGTTGTGAGGTGTTTTTAATCAAATCAATCACCGTCTTAAGCTTTTTATATCCACTTCTTTCCACTGGCGATGATTTAAAGAGTTTTTTGAATTGTGGTTTTTCTATTTCTTCCCAATCATGCTTTTTCATTAATGCTAATTCATCACTTATTTTAAAAGATGATTCGGTGCTGGGCTGAACTTTTGAATTCCACGGACATACATCTTGGCAAATATCACAACCGAAAATCCAATTATTCAATTTTGGAACTAGTTCAATTGGGATATCATCTTTAGACTCAATAGTTAAATAAGAAATACACTTTGTGGCATCCATTACATAAGGATCCTTCAGTGCATCAGTTGGGCAAGCATCTATGCACTTTGTACAATTCCCACAGTATTCTTTTTCCAATGGTGAATCTGCTTGCAAGTCCATTCCTATAATTATTTCTCCTATAAAAAAGAAAGAACCCATCTTTTTATTAATAAGCAGTGTATTTTTCCCCATCCATCCTAAGCCTGATTTTAAGGCCCAACTTTTATCCAATACAGGAGCAGAATCGGTAAATGCTCTCATGGGAGTATTGGGATAATGCTGCTCAATAAACTCCATTAATTTTTTAAGCTTATCCTTAATCACATAATGATAATCTGTACCCAGCGCATACTTTGAAATTTTATAATGGCTTTCAGGATGAAGATTATTCTGGGGGAAATAATTTAATAAAACAGAAATTACAGACTGAGTACCATCCACCAAAAGCGAAGGATTTACTCTTTTATCAATATTGCGAGCCATATAGGCCATGTCGCCATGATAATTTTGCTTCAACCATTTTTCAAGGAATTTCTTTTCGGCATTAAGCTCTTCAATGGTAGAAATACCACAAAGGTCGAAGCCTAGCAATAGAGCTTTTTGTTTTATTTCATTAGAAAAAGTATGCTTACTCATTTGTATTGCTATGAATTAAAAAGGTCTTTTGATGAGCCAATCTTAGTTTTTCCCATATGCTCATATGCAGCATCTGTAGCTTCTCTACCTCTTGGCGTACGCATTAGATATCCTTCCATTATTAGGAATGGCTCATATACTTCTTCAATAGTTCCGGCATCCTCACCAACGGCAGTAGCAATGGTAGTAAGTCCTACAGGACCACCCTTAAATTTATCAATAATAGTAGATAGTATTCGGATATCCATTTCGTCCAAGCCATTTTTATCAACATTAAGTGCTTCCAATGAATAGTTTACTATTTTAAGGTCAATATTTCCATCTCCTTTTATTTGAGCAAAATCTCGAACACGCCTTAGAAGACCGTTTGCAATTCGTGGCGTTCCCCTACTTCTTCTTGCAATTTCCATAGCAGCTTGCTCCTTAATTGGAACTTTTAGAATACTAGCGGACCGAATAATAATCTTAGACAATGTTTGAGCATTATAATATGCAAGTCTTGAGTTTATTCCAAAGCGTGAACGCAAAGGAGCCGTTAAAAGTCCTGAGCGAGTTGTTGCTCCAACTAATGTAAAAGGGTTAAGATTTATCTGTACAGTTCTTGCATTGGGACCTGATTCCAGCATAATATCAATCTTAAAGTCTTCCATTGCGGCATAAAGATATTCTTCTACAATTGCACTAAGGCGATGTATTTCGTCAATGAAAAGCACATCATTTTCTTCAAGATTAGTAAGTAAGCCAGCCAAATCGCCAGGCTTATCAAGTACAGGACCTGAAGTAACTTTTATTCCAACCTCTAGTTCGTTGGCAATAATATACGAAAGAGTTGTTTTTCCTAAACCTGGAGGACCATGAAGCAATACATGATCCAATGCCTCTCCTCTTTGTTTAGCAGCTTCAGCAAATATTTTAAGGTTTTCAACCACCTTTGGCTGCCCTCTAAAATTATCAAAGCTGATAGGCCTAAGGGCTCTTTCATATTCCTGCTCGCCAGAAGATAGTTGCGAACTATCTGGATTAAGATTTTCGTTCATAGGGGGCAAAGGTAATCAGAAACTGTTTATAATATCAACCTAAGTTTACAAAGTCTAATATAGCTTATATCCACAAAGAAATTCTTAGCTATAAAAAATGCACATTCCAATAAAATTAGAATGTGCATTATATAAATATCTATTATCTAGTGCCTTTACAATTGAGGGCCAGCAGCAACTAATCGCTTACCTTCATCATTGTCGGTATATTTATCAAAATTCTTAATAAATAATGCAGCTAAATCTTCAGCTTTTCCTCTCCATTCTGAAACATCAGAATATGTATCTTTTGGACAAAGAATTCCTTCTTTTACTCCTTTGAGTTTAGTAGGTACTTCAAAATCAAAAATAGGCATGGTAGCAGTTGGAGCATTTTCTATTTCACCATTAAGAATAGCGGTAATAATACTACGAGTATCTTGTATAGAAATTCTTTTACCTGTTCCATTCCATCCTGTATTTACCAAATATACCTTTGCATTGTTTTGCTCAACTCTCTTTACTAATTCTGAAGAGTATTTAGTAGGGTGAAGTGATAAAAAAGCTTCTCCAAAAGCAGCAGAAAATGTAGGCTGAGGTTTTGTTACCCCTAGTTCAGTACCAGCTAGTTTGGCAGTAAATCCTGATAAAAAGTGGTATTTACCTTGATCTAAAGTAAGCTTAGAAACAGGAGGCATAACACCAAAAGCATCAGCAGTTAAGAATATAACTTTATTAGCATGTCCAGCTCTCGATATTGGCTTTACAATATTATGAATATGGTAGATTGGGTAAGAAACGCGAGTATTACTAGTTACGCTAGAATCCGTAAAATCTATCTTTCCATTAGCATCCACTGTTACGTTTTCCAATAGAGCATCTTCTTTAATAGCACCAAAGATATCTGGCTCCGCTTCAGCATCCAAATCAATAGTTTTGGCATAACATCCGCCTTCTAAATTAAAGATTCCATTATCATCCCATCCATGCTCATCATCTCCAATAAGTTCTCTATTAGGATCTGTTGATAGCGTAGTTTTACCAGTACCTGATAAACCAAAGAAAATTGCTACATCACCTTCTTTTCCTTTATTTGCAGAGCAATGCATTGCTGCAATTCCTCTTATTGGCAAATAGTATTTCATCATAGCAAAAAGACCTTTTTTCATCTCTCCACCATACCATGAACCACCAATAAGTTGCATTTTTTTAGTCAAATTAAAAACAGTAAATACTTCTGAGTTCATTCCATGTTCTTTCCATTTTGGATTAACCGTTTTAGAAGCATTTAGAATAACAAAATCAGGCTCTCCAAAATTAAGCAATTCTTCCTCAGTAGGTCTGATAAACATATTTTTTACAAAATGCGCCTGCCAAGCTACTTCCATTACAAAACGAACTTTAAGACGAGTGTCTTTATTCGCTCCTGAAAATCCGTCAATAACATATAATTTAACCTCGCTTAGGTGATCTGTTACCAATACTTCTAAATCATTCCATACTTCAATAGATACAGGCTTATTATCATTAGGTGATTTTTCGCTAGTCCACCAAACAGTATCCTCAGAAACAGAATCTTTAACAATAAACTTATCCTTAGGAGAACGCCCTGTAAATCTTCCTGTCATTACGTTTACAGCTCCTAATTCTGTTACTTGTCCTTTTTCGTAACCTATAAGATTAGCATCTAATTCAGCTTCACGAAGCACTTCGTAAGATGGATTATGCACTAATTCTTTAACGTTCTTAATGCCAAGCTTTTGCAATGAATCAGCTACTGATTTCTTTAAGTTTTCCATAAGATTTATATTATATTTTAAATAAGTAATAATTAATTTGTTTGTTTCATTCTAAAATAAAAGTCCAAAAGTATTGTTTTTTATATGCATGAGATAATTAAAAAAGTAACAATAGTCATGTTTTTTATTTGAATCGCTTATCTATTGACGCTAATGATTTGAATTTGACAAGCTTTATGAATTAGTAATTTAGTGGTTTTCTGACTTCTGTTCTAAAGCATTAATCTTCCTTAAGAGTAAAAACATAAGAAATCATATTTGCTCCCATTTGCAGAGCTTCTATTCTTTTTTGTTTTGAATCATTATGTACATCTGCATCTTCCCATCCATCACCTAGATCACATTCGTAATCGTAAAAACAAACCAATCTGCCTTGGTAAATAATACCAAAACCCTGAGGGATTTTATCATTATGTTCATGAATTTTAGGAAGCCCTTTTTTGAAGTTATACTTCTGATGGTAAATAGGATGTGAGAATGGTAGCTCAATAAAATCCAAATTTGGGAATACTTTTTTCATTTGTGGCCTAATAAAAGGATCCATGCCATAATTATCTGAAATATGCAGAAATCCACCAGCCACAAGGTAATTTCGTAAGTTCTCTGCCTCTTCAGCTGAAAAAACAATATTTCCATGCCCAGTTATATGCACAAAAGGGTAATTAACAATCTCTTTGGAACCTACTTCTACAGTGGGAATATCAGTACTAATATTTGTCCCCAGTTGTTTATTACAGAAATCTGCTAAATTTGGTAGAGAAGTAGGATTAGCATACCAATCTCCGCCACCGCTATACTTTATTAAAGCAATCTTAAGCTTTGGAACATAAGCAGAGCCCAAGCTTATAGACAGAAGCAAAAGTGAAAGAGTAAAAATAGATTTTCTTAATATTGATTTTTTAAAACTCATATTAGTCGTTAATAAAATGAATAGTACTACAAGCAACTAGGGCTGCAGTTTCGGTTCTTAATCTTTCTTTTCCCATTTTTACTACTCTAAAGCCAGACTTCATTGCCATTTCTACTTCTGATTTCGAAAAATCCCCTTCAGGGCCAATTAGAATACAGACATCCTTATTTGGTGGGCATAAATCTTTTAAGCTTTTTTGATTATCATCCAAAAGATGTGCAATGTATTTTTCTTGTTCTTTTACATCCTTCAAAAACGCATTTAGCTTTATTGGTTCGTTAAGAACAGGGTGATAAGCTTTTAAGGATTGTTTTAGGGCAGAGGTTATTACTCTATTGCTACGCTCAATTTTCATTTCCCGGCGCTCGGAATGCTCTGTAATAATAGGTGTTATTTCATCAATTCCTATTTCTGTAGCTTTCTCTAGAAACCATTCAAAACGCTTAATGTTTTTAGTAGGAGCAACTGCAATATGAATTTTATAATTGCGCTTTCCTTTTTTAGTTTGATGGTCAATAATCCGAAGAGTACAATGTCGCTTTCCTAATTCATAGATATTACAATAAAACCAATTGCCTTGTCCATCAGTAGCGTGCACATTATCACCAATTTTTAGTCGTAGAACTTTTAAAGCATGGCGAGCCTCCTCCTTTTGCAAAAGAATAATTTTAGATTTATAATCAATCCATTGTGTGTTCTCAATATAAAATAAATGCATGCTTCTAAATTTAATGCAAAGATAATGAATTGTGAATATAATTTTTAGGCTAAATAATCGAATTTTTTCAAAAAATAAAAATTCATCTCTCAAAGCTTGGAATAAATAATATGCAAAAGCTACAGAATTAATTTTGCTCTCAAATGTCTAATTGCGCAGCTAGGCAGACTTCTTATGCTAATTCATACTCCTACTCCTAACCGTCTTATTATAAGCTAGTAACAATAAATCAGGCATTAAAAGCTAAAAAAACACAGCTCAGCATCCATTTTTATTACCTTTGTATATTAATCCGTATCCATAGATTTTACAGATTTGTGGAGAACTATATATAAATAAACATAGAACAAATGCATTCTGATCAAGAAGCTTTTCAATCAAGGGGATGTTGTCATGTCCCTACTACTTATCAGAAGAACGAAGATATATATCAGCATAGTTGCTGTAAATTAGACGCTTACGATTGGTTAGGTGATATTAATTTTGTAGATGAAAAACGATATTTTGATATTGTTGAAATTCGCTTCAAAAACAATCGTAAGGAATTCTTTCGTTCTCCAGAAGGTGAAATACTAAGAGTAGGCGATATAGTTGCCGTAGAATCCAGTCCCGGACACGATATAGGGATAGTTAGCCTAAGCGGTGAAATTGTGCGTTTACAAATGCGCAAAAAGCAAGTGGATCCCAAAAAATCATTTATCAAGAAAGTTTATCGTAAAGCGCGGAATACAGACATAGAAAAGTGGACTAAAGCAGCAGCTTTGGAAATCCCTACTATGATTACTACCCGCAAGGTAGTGATGGAGCTTAATCTTCAAATGAAGATAAATGATGTTGAATACCAGGGAGATAATACCAAGGCAGTGTTTTATTATACAGCTGAAGGTAGGGTAGATTTTAGAGAACTAATAAAAATTCTTGCTGAGAAATTTAATGTACGTATTGAAATGAAACAAATCGGCGTTAGGCAGGAGTCTAGTCGCCTAGGAGGTATTGGATCCTGTGGTCGTGAATTATGCTGCAGTACATGGTTAACTTCTTTTAATTCTGTTTCTACAAATACAGCACGGACCCAGCAATTATCAATGAACCCACAAAAACTTGCTGGCCAATGCGGAAAACTTAAGTGCTGTCTTAACTTTGAGCAAGATAATTATAAAGAAGAGGTTGCTAAATTTCCTCCTACAAATATTAGGTTAAAGACCCAAAATGGTGAAGCATTTTTCCAGAAAATGGATATCCTTAGTGGAATGATGTGGTATTCTTATACCGATAATCCATCCAAGTTTATTCCAATAATGAGAGATGATGTAAGCCAAATTCTAGAGAAAAACTCCAAAGGTGAATCTCCTGAGACATTGGATGAGTTTACAGAATTGGAAACTGATGAAATAAGGTTTGATAATGTAATTGGACAGGATGATCTTACTAGGTTTGATAAGAAAGAAAAGTCAAATCGAGGAAAAAACAATCGCAATAAAAACAGGAATAAACCAAGGAATGCTGATGCAAGAAATGGCAATAGGGATAATAAATCCAATAATCAAAAAAGCAAACCAAATAAAGGACCTAGGCCACAGAATAAAGCAAATGCAAATCAAGGTGAAGGTAATAAACCTAACCCAAACAAAAATAAAAACTCCAATAGGAATCGGAATAATCCCAATCGTCAGAAAAATCAACAGAGTAAATAATGAGTAAATTATTTCGACATATAATATTTGGTTTTAGCTTTATACTGCTGTATTCTTGTGGCAACCAGAGCTTCTACGACCATAATGAAGAAGTGACAGAACCATGGAAATATAGCGATATTATCGACTTTGAAGTTGATGTTACTGACACTATTAATCCATTCAACTTTTATATTAATATACGAAATACCACTGATTATAATTACTCCAATATTTACCTTTTTGTAAAAACAGTTTTTCCAGATGGTAGGTTCTCTATTGATACGGCAGAAATATTTCTTGCCGACTTACATGGCAACTGGCTAGGTAGTGGATTTGGAAAAAACAAAGACCTTCAAGTACTATTTCGTAAGCGTGGGCGTTTCCCTATGAGTGGTGTTTATCATTTTAGGTTTGAGCAAGCTATGCGAGAGCTTGATTTAGATGGCATTAAGGCTGTAGGAATACGTATAGAAAGAACTGAATAATTTATTTTATGAGCAAGCAGAAAGTGAGTAAAAAAGGCATTAGTATCCAGAAATTACTCAAGTACTTATGGATATCTTTCTTTGGAGGACTTGTTTTTGTTTTCCTATTATTTTATGCTATTTCATTAGGACTATTGGGCTTTATGCCCAGCTTCGAGGAATTAGAAAATCCCAAAAGCAATCTAGCATCAGAGATATACTCTGCAGATCAGGTATTACTTGGTAAATACTATTTTGAAAATCGTTCCAATATTCATTACGAGGATTTATCTCCCAATCTTGTGGAGGCACTAGTTGCTACTGAAGATATTCGCTTTTACGATCATAGTGGAGTAGATTTAAGAGCTTTAGCACGTGTAGTAAAAGGAGTTATCACAAGAAATCGTGCTGGAGGAGGATCAACCATTTCCCAGCAATTAGCTAAAAATTTATTTCCAAGAGACAAAGTTTCAAAACTAGGAAAAGTAATTCAAAAACTTAAAGAATGGGTAATAGCCACTAAACTAGAGTATAATTATACCAAGAACGAAATTATTGCCATGTATTTTAATACCGTAACATTTGGTAGTAATACATTTGGAATAAAAACCGCTTCGAAAACATATTTTAGCAAAGAACCATCTGAGCTTAATCGTGAAGAGGCAAGTATGCTAGTGGGGATGCTTAAGGCTCCATCACGGTATAATCCTGTAAAAAATTATAAAAACAGAGCCTTTGAAAGAAGAGAAGTCGTTCTTAAGCAACAGCAGATATACAGCTATATAAGTCAGGAGGAGTATGATTCATTAAGAGTACTACCTTTAGATATGTCTAAATATCGCCTAGTTGACCATAAAGACGGGTCAGCAACATATTTTAGAGAGTACCTACGAATTTATTTGAAGAATTGGTGTAAAACCCATGAAAAAGCTGATGGAGAAAAGTATAATCTTTATCGTGATGGGCTAAAAATATATACAACACTGAATTCTAAAATGCAAGCATATGCTGAAGAAGCTGTGCAGGAGCATTTAGGAAAAGATTTACAGCCGACCTTTTTTAAGCATTGGTCTAATAAAAAACGATACCCTAATGCGCCCTTCTTCCGATTAAGTAAAAAGCAGAAAGACCGTATTATGAGTCAGTCGGTAAAGCGTAGTGCGCGATACTATTGGATGAAGCAAGCAAAAGTACCAGAGGATTCAATTTTATTAAGCTTCAATGAACCAACTCAGATGAGAGTATTTTCATGGGATGGTGAGATTGACACAGTAATGACTCCAATGGATAGTATATTATATTATAAGTACTTTTTGCAAACAGGTGTTATGTCTGTTGAGCCAAGCACAGGATTTGTACGCGCTTATGTTGGTGGGATTGATTATCGCCACTTTCAGTACGATCATGTTACTTCTGGTAAACGACAAGTTGGTTCTACTTTTAAACCGTTTGTTTATGCTTCAGCTATGCAGGAATTAGGTTATACACCTTGTACTCAGGTGCCTAATGTGCCAGTAACTTTCCCAATGCCAGCAGGACAAAAGCCATATACGCCAAAGAATTCTGACAAGAAGAAAGAGGGTGAGATGGTTACATTGAAATGGGCTCTTGCTAATTCTGTTAATTATATTTCAGCATTTTTAATTAAGCGCGTTAAACCTGCTAAAGTAATTGAATTGGCTCGCAAGATGGGTGTTAAATCAGATATGGAACCCGTACCTGCAATATGTCTTGGGACACCTAGTTTATCGGTTTACGAAATGGTTGGTGCAACAGCAACATATCCAAATAAAGGAATTTATCAAAAACCAATTTTCATTACTCGTATTGAGGATAAAAACGGAAATGTGATTGAAACTTTTACCAGTGAAGCTACTGATGCATTGGATGAAAGAACAGCATATCTTATGCTAAGCCTAATGCAAGGAGTTGTAAAGTTTGGAACAGGTGTAAGATTAAGATATAAGTATAAAATTAACTATCCTATAGCAGGAAAAACTGGCACTACTGATAATCAATCCGATGGTTGGTTTATGGGTTTAACGCCCGATTTGGTTACAGGAGTATGGGTTGGAGCTGAAGATCGTTCAGTACATTTTAGAGGAATTCACTACGGACAAGGGGCAAATATGGCTCTGCCGATTTGGGCTATTTATATGAAGAAAGTATATGCCGATAGCACCCTAAATATATCAAAAGGAGATTTTGAACGACCAGCATCATTGGATATGCTCGAGCTGGATTGTGATAAAGTAAATTCAAGGAATACACAGAACAGTAATGATGAGCTTTATGACTCAGGTTATTAATACCAGTTGTGATTCGTATTTTGTATAATATTTGATTGGAACAGAAAAAGATTATGAGCAATAATAAATATTATGATGCAAGTTTCCTTTTGGAAATGATGGATGGAAATGAAGCTGAGATTAAGGAATTAGCCCATATGCTTATTGATTTAGGTCCAAAAATGATGACTGCAATTGATGAAGCAATAAATGAGGGTAATTGGGATAAAGCAGCAAAGGAAGCTCATAAGCTTAAAAGCTCTTTAAAACTCTGGCAAATGAATGAATTAGCAGCTTATGCTTTCTTTATCGAATCTAAAGCTGAAAGCATGCAGGAATTGGATGCTGTTAAACAAAATTTCGAATTGCTTAAGCATGGGTTTCAAAAAGCTTTGGATGCTATGCGTGAGGAGTATTGTGATTAATGTATTAATGCTATAATATTTTAATGCTGAAATGCTATAATGGCTTACGCTTCTTTGGCTGCTTTTATTCTATTTCATCAAATAGACTTTATAACGATTGAAGTCTAGGATTAAAAAGAATACCTTAAAACGTAATTCCTACAAAAAAAACTAACTCCAATCCTCTATACCTTCCTCAACTCAATAATCAAATCAGCATTATCAAAAATAGTTTTAACCATCTCTTGCCAAAGTCTTGGAAAAGCTACTCTGCCTTCCTCTGTGGCATTTGGGCCAATTGCTGCTTGCATAATATCGCCTGGCGACACCACCTTTTGTGGATAATAAAACACATCAATACTCTGGTTAGTATCAAGCCTTGTAAATCGTACATTGGATTCTATATTCGCACCATAAAACATCAAGCCACGTCGGTTAAAATTTGGACCAATTCCACCAAAACCAGTATTCACAGTGGCACCAGTTATATTAGAATAAACCTGCCCAAATACACCAATATTGCCTTCGCCAAGTCTATCTTTTATTTCAACTTTTATCTCTCCTCTTTTGGGAAGCTCTGTTCCATATAGTGCTTTAAGTCCTTTTAATGTCATCAAAAAAGCACCGCTTATTACCACACAGCTATGGCCAGCTACTTTCACCATATCGAGATATGAGAAATCAATAATTCCTTCTTCGCTAGATCCTAAAAACGCACTTAAGTCGTCCTTTAGAATAATATGTTCTACTTGATCGTAAAATTCTGGGTATTTCATAAGGTTATGTGTTGTGTGCTTTGTGTTATGTGTTGTTCTACTAGCTCCAAATTTAATCAACTATCCTTTTACTCTTTCAGAATAGGAATGAGTTCTAGTGTCAATCTTTATTTTTTCTCCTGTATTAATAAAAAGAGGAACTTTTACAACAGCATCAGTCTCTACGGTAGCATCCTTAAAGGTATTGGTAGCAGTATTTCCTTTCTCGCCTGGTTCAGTATAAGTAATTTCCAAAATAACAAAAGGAGGAAGCTCACAATACAAAGGAGTCTCTGTTTCGGCATGGAATACCACTTCTACAACCTGACCTTCTTTCATTAAATCAGGGGCATTAATTAATCCACCGTCGAAGAATGTTTGCTCATAAGTTTCGTTATTCATAAAATGATAATCATCGCCATCATTATATAAGTATTGATATTGACGGCGCTCAACACGCTGAACATCAATCTTTACACCAGCAGTAAACGTATTAGGTATTTGTTTCCCTGTTTTTACATTCTTAAGTTTGGTACGTACAAAGGCAGGTCCTTTACCAGGTTTTACATGTTGAAACTCTACTATTGAATATAGCTCGCCATTAAATTTCATTACGAGTCCGTTCTTAAAATCAGAAGTATTAGCCATAATATTTTCTATAATTGATATTTCTGCAAAACTACATAAATTACTCCTTTATTAAACGACGATATTCCACACCATAATCAGTAAATATCTGCAATAAATATACAACCGTGGCAAGTGTGCTGATATTAAGCTTTAGGGCTTTGTTGCCTTTTAGGTTTTGTTGGCTAGTTGATAGAGGTCTGAAATTATCAATACTTAAATCTATAAATTCTGGTAGAACATTCATATTATACCAATTTGATATCAACAATAGTTCGTTGAGTTTTTGTTTCTCGCAAAGACGCCAAGACGTAAAGGGTTGATTTTGTAATTATTATATTGCACAAAACCGTAATCGCCTGACTGTGTGGAAATAATTTTTAACGCAGTAATAGGGAAATAGTACTGCGAAGCACGTCACGAACACCTATTAAAATGTAAAAGAGGTGAGTAAACGATTTATATGGCGTGTTTTGGTATTAATTTGGTATTATTTCCAATAAGGATTTGGCTTCCTAAAAACATTATATCACTATACCTTAAAACCGCAAAGGTATTTCTACTACAAACCCCAAAGCCTATCATTGTTGAGAATGCTATCAAAAACCTATTGACATAAAGTTAATCTTATTTGGGGATGTCGAATTCTAAAGGATTTCACCATAACTAATGCTATGTTTGCGTTGCTTTTTGATACGCTACATCGACCCTAACAGGCATTTAGAATTTTCGTAACGAAAACCCTTGCAGATATAAGGTAATATGAAAGTACAATATTCAAATTACACAACTATTTATGAGTCCTGTCTAAGAACAGGCAATTTGCATAAAAAGAGTTGTTTTGAGGGAGATTTTTATTTTTTGAAATCCAGTGATGCCGTAGTATCAGTTGTCCCGACAACTGTACGGGAGAAAAAAATGAAAATATGTCCAAAAGAAACTTTTTTGGTTTTGTTTGTTTTAGACTGGATTCATTTATAATATTTCACCGTTTGTTTTCGGTACAATTCTTGTTAACAAAGCCTCATGAAAATTAGCCATTTAATCCTATTATTAATCCTCACTTCTTCGGGTTTTACCCAAAATGTATATTATGATCATAACTACTCTAGCCCATTCATTGTGTTTTCTGATAATGTTAACCTTAGAGAAGGGCCATCCTTAAAATCTAAAATTATTGCCACTGTACCCTCAAGAACTATTCTTAACCCAAGTAATTATGATTGGCAAAATGATACAATAAATGGGGTTGCAGGTAGATGGCTTGCTGTAGTTTACAATTATAAAACATGCTTTGTTTGGAATAAATTAGTTACTCAATCGTATTTCAGAAGTCAGCTTAACCCAAAAGATAGATTTCTGATAAAACACGCAAAAAACAATAGCTTCGAAGTTAAAATATTTAAAGAAGATGTTTTTATTAAGTCTTTACTATTACCCAATTTGAATAAGCAGAAATACAATTGTGGATTTTCCTTAGGCGAAACCTATAATAGTGATGGCAAGGATATTTTTGTTTTTTGTTTTGATATAGGAAGTCAATTTTATCAGTGGGATGGACAGGATTTGACAAGATTTAATAAAGAACTGAAAGACAGCTCTTTTCTGCATTATAACCAATCATCAATACGGCAAATAGTTGGTAATTCTGTAAATTTCAGAAGTGCGCCTTCAATCCATGCTGATGTTATAAAAGTATTGGAATTTGGAAGCAAATTGGCTTTAGTAAAAGATTATTTTATAAGGGATACCGTGAATAATGTGCATGGTTATTGGGCAAAAGTAATTTATAATAAAAAAACGGGCTATGTATGGCATACTTATGTTTCTCGATATTCCTTTGAAAGCTATAAGGACAAATCGCTTCATTTTATTATTAAATACGGAAACCTCTGGCACGAAAATGAAATATTAGCGATTAAGGATAATAAAATAATTGATGCTTACTATTTCATTGGCTTATCTAATTTTAAAGGCGCTCATTCTATGGGGAATATGGGCTTGGATAATGTTGCTGAATTTATAGGAGTATCTTATAATGCAAATTGTGGTGGACAGGCAGATGGAGATGTTATTATTGCTTGGGATGGAAAAAAGTTTCATAAATTTACTGATGAATATGGTTCTGGTGATGTTGTGGGTTTTGAACAATATGATTTGATTTTTCCTTCATCAATTAAGGGAGAAAGTGAGATTATAAAAATTGAATATACAGTAGGTGATCATATTTACACATATACAGAAAAAGGGGAAATTAATTTTGAGAGTATAAACAGACAGTTTTTAAGCAGAAACTATTCCTACAATAATGATAGTTTAGTTGAGATTAATTCCCAAACCAAAATATTAGAGAAATTACTAAAGCAATATTTTCCTGATTTTAAACTAGAGCATTTTAGTGAAGGCGACTTAAATAATGATGGTTTTCCTGATATAATTATAAATGCGTTAGATACTTTAGGTAGGTATAACAATTATAATATTTATGAAAAAAAGCCCAATAAAACATTATTGTTGATTCTGCTAAATGATAAAAAAGGTGGCTATATTATAAAAACCTATTCTAAAAAACTTATTTATCATAAAGACAATTATCCATTATCTAAATTTACTATTACGGAAATTGGTTTTAAAATTTATATCAATTATTCTAGCGATTATGGTAATAAAGGTATAAGCATGCAGTGTGAAATATATTATATATTTGATACTGAAGAAAATGATTTTTTTATGAAAAAAATAATAGTGTATTCACCATCTGAAAAAGGTGATGGAGATTGGACTAAGAAAGAATATAATTATAATTCAAAAAAGATATTATTTGAGGATTCCTATCATCCAGCTATTGATTTTGATTACCCCAATTGATATTAAGTAGTTAGAGTAATATATTGTCATACTTCAGAAAGAGTAGGACACAGATGACACGGATTAAGCTGGTTTACACAGATAATAAAAAAGGATTTTATAAACGGATATTATTTATCAGCCTTTGGCAGATAAAGGATAGCAGAAACATCTAAAACGCCTTAGGCCTATTAATACAAAACCGTTTTTTAATCTGTTTTATCTGTGTCATCTGCGTTCTAATTGTTAATAGCTAATTTATTATACGACATTATTAAACCAAAATACATTTGTATATTTGCAGCACCTAAAATAATTATAAAAGCAATAACATGAGAAAACTTAGCTTACTATTAGCCGTTCTCCTGATTTCTGTTTCATCAATTGGGCAGATTTGTATGAGTGCTTTTACCTATACCAAATCATCAAATATTGTAAATTTCTCTAATACATCGGTTGTGGCTAATGCACATTATTGGTGGAATTTTGGAGATGGAACTGGCTCTAATATTAAAACCCCACTACATGTTTTTCCTGAATCTGGGAATTATCTTGTGACTTTATTTGCAAAGGATACCATTACAAATTGTTCCGACTATTACGAATTATGGATTATTATAGAGAAAGAATCAGCTCTGGCTTGCACTCCTGCAATTACGGATTCCTTTTTTGTGTTTAATGGCGAAGACCATGTTAAAATTATTGACCTTTCTAGTAATTGTTTAGGGTATTCTGCCAATATAGATGGAGGAGCAGCTTATAATTCGCCAATAGGAGCTAGTCATATTATTGAAGGTTGGAAGTCATTCAGATTTATAGCCCGAATTAAACATTACGTTAATGATACATCAACCAATATAATTGATATAAAAAGAGAGGCTTATAAAAGCATCCTTTATAATTATTCAAGCGCTGTAAATTATCATAATTGCTCTGCTAATTTTGAATATACAATTAAAAGTCAAGACTCTTTGGGGCAACGAATTATGTTTAAAGCTATGAATAGCAATGCAATATCATATAAATGGTATTTATCTGGCTTTGGCAACCCCATTTATAAATATACAGATACCATAAGCTGGTATTTCCCTTATTATTTGAATAATATCTTCCTAATAGGGTTATACATTGAGGGGCAAAATGGATGTACTGATACATTATTTCAGGATATCTTAATCAAAAAAGAAGTAATAACTTTAGAAGGATTTGAGCAAAGTGGTGATTGTGATTTGAATATCCAAATATTCCCAAATCCATTTAATCAGCAATGTACTTTTTCTTTTAAGCCAAATAGCAATACCGATTATAGTTTAAACCTTTATAACTCAATAGGTCAGTTGGTTCGTATAATTGAAAATATCAATTCAGGGATTGTTAGTATTGATAGGCGAAATCTCGCAGCAGGATTATACTTTTATCAGCTTACTACAAAACAAGATATTGTTGCTGTTGGGAAATTTATTATTCAGAATTA